>CAZUNK010000144.1:0-5659 GCA_964622285.1 uncultured Spirochaetia bacterium | reverse complement strand
ACCGTTTACAGCCGCAATAACCGGGAACGAAGCCTGCTGTAAAGCGTTAAAGATGCCGTGTGCCGCCTTGCAGTACATTACAAACTTATCCCTGGGCATCTCACGCATCTGCCCGATGTCCGCACCGGCCACAAAAGCCTTTTTCCCGCTGCCCGTAACGATCAGCGCTTTCAGGTCCTCAGACTGCATCTGACCGCCTGCGAACTTTTCAAGTTCCAGAACCGTCTCATAGCTCAGAACGTTCATAGACCTGGGCTTATTGATTGTTAATATTCCAACCCCGCTGTCTCTTTTTTCAAACAACAGATCCTCATACATTTGATAAACCTCCTTTTTACTTGCTGTACTCAAAAAAACCTCTGCCTGACTTTCTTCCCAGATAGCCCAACCTTACCATCTCCTTTAACAGCGGAGCGGGTCTGAACTTAGGGTCCCCAAACTCCTGATAAAGCACGCTCAGCACGTCAAGCGTTACATCCAGCCCGATAAGGTCTGCAAGCGACAAAGGTCCCATGGGATGATTTGCTCCAAGTTTCATAGCCGTATCAATATCCTTAGCGGAAGCAACGCCTTCCTCCAGTGCAAAAACCGCCTCGTTTATCATCGGAAGCAGTATCCTGTTAACCACAAACCCCGCTCTGTCCTTAACCACGATCGGATGTTTACCAAGCACCTTTACAAAATCCATCGCCAGCTTCATCGTCTCAGGGGAGGTTTTTTCGGTTTTAACTATCTCCGTCAGTTTCATTACGGGAACGGGATTAAAGAAATGAATTCCCAGAACTCTTTCAGGTCTGGCGGTCCTCATGGCAAGCTCGGTAACCGGGAGCGTGGAAGTATTTGTTGCGATGATAGACCCTTCATCAACGCTTTTCTCTATTTTTTCAAAAACCGCCTTTTTTACGCTGAGATCCTCACTCACAGCCTCAATCACCATCTGCGCACCCTGCAGGTCAGCGTAGCTCTGCGTAGTGTGAATGCGGGAAACGATCTTATCAACCTCATCCGCCGTGATCTTATCCCTGCTTACGAGCCTCCTGAGGGATTTTTCCATCTTCTGCAAAACAACATCAGCCGTATCCTTTTTTATGTCCAGAAGGCATACCTGCATATCGTTTGAGGCGATCAGCTGGGCAATTCCAGACCCCATTGTTCCCGATCCCACGACGCCTACTTTATTTATATTTAACGCTGTCATTTTTGCCTCTCATTATAAAGGTTCAGAAAGGGCCTGCCTTGCGATCACCATTCTCTGTATTTCAGACGTGCCTTCGTATATTTCAGTTATTTTAGCGTCCCTGAAGTAACGCTCCACTGGATAATCCGTCGTGTATCCGTTGCCCCCGTGCACCTGAATGGCTTTAGTTGCAGCCCACATTGCGGTCTCTGAAGCATACAGCTTTGACATAGCAGAGTACTTGGTGTATTTCTCACCCCTGTCCTTCATCATTGCCGCCTTATATGCAAGCAGCCGGGAGGCTTCCACTTTTGTTGCCATGTCCGCAAGCACGAACTGAATTCCCTGAAAACTGGATATCGGCTCACCAAAGGCCTTTCTCTCCTGCGAGTACTGAATCGACGACTCAAGTGAGGCCTGCGCTATTCCCACTGCCTGTGCCGCAACCCCTATTCTTCCCCCGTCAAGCGTCTTCATTGCCACCTTGAACCCCTCCCCTTCCCTGCCAAGAACGCAGTCTGCAGGCAATCTGCACTGCTCAAAGATAAGCTGCGTGGTGCTGGTACCCCTTATGCCGAGCTTATGCTCTGATTTGCCGAGCGAAATCCCGGGCGTGTCCATATCAACGATGAACGCCGTGAGCCCTCTGCTTCCCTTTGAAGCGTCCGTTTTTGCAAAAAGTATTACCACTCCCGCTTCAGACCCGTTGGTGATCCAGCTTTTTACTCCGTTCACCACGTAGTGATCACCTTTTTTTACCGCACCTGTTCTTATACTTGCGGCGTCAGAGCCTGATTCTGATTCGCTCAGGGCAAAGCACCCCAGAACGTTACCACGGGAGAGCCCCGGAAGGTACCTGCTTTTCTGCTCCTCCGTGCCAAAATCCAGTACCGGGGCGCATGCAAGGGAGTTATGCGCCATAACGATAGTTCCGGTTGACGCGCACGCCTTTGATATCTCCTCAATTGCAACCGCGTAAGACAGGTAGTCAAATCCGCTGCCTCCGTATTTTTCAGGTACAAAGTGCCCCATAAACCCCAGGTCAAAGAGCTTTTTAACAAGCTCTCTGGGAAACATGGACTTTTGATCAATCTCAGAAGCAAGCGGCCTGATCTCTTTCTCGGCAAAGTCAGAAGCAAGCTTTTTTACCATCTTCTGTTCTTCTGTAAAACTTGAGCTAATCATCGCTTGTGCCCTCTTTTGTTCAGATGATCAAGGAACTGGGAGACAGAAAGATTATAATGCAGATTTGAAGGCAAATCAAAAATTCCCACCGGTAAAAGCAGCAAAAGCCAATGGCCCGGGCTGGCTCAAAGGAGAAGTAAAAAGCAGCCGGGTCTTTTTTACGGCCGCTGCCGGCTACGGCGCAGACCGGAATTTTACGAGCCTCGTCTGAGCTCAAACCCCTTGACTATCGCGTATGCGATCAAAGCAAAGATAAAAACCACCAGATACATCCAGGCAATGCTCTGAAGCGTATCAATGATCGTGCGGTATATCTCCAGTGCCCACCTCTCAGTGCTCAGCACAAGTTCGTCTATTTCCTCACTTGGCGGGGTGATGTACCTCTCAAGCTGATATATCCTGACGCCGCCTGATATTCCAACGACAAAAGCCGCAAATTTTATATACTGGCGCCATGCGCCGCTGATCTCATCCTGGATGATCCTGTGAAGGATTGCAGCAATGGGCCTGTCAAAAAACCTGATGACCGCGTAAGCGACCGCCGCCGCAAGACAGAAGGTAACGAGCATTAGTGAAAAGAACATTTTTACTCCTTATATGTACTTTAACACTTACCACAGCCTGCACGTAAAAGCAATCCTTCTTTGGCGCTTCTATGCAGGAGCTTATCTTTTACGAATAGGAGAAGGAGGTTTTACCTGTTCCATCAGGTCGTTGTTCCATTTACCTTCAACTTTAACGTGCGCCGCCGCACCCAGCATGAAAGCCTCTATTAAATTATGCGACAGATAAGCGTACAGGCCGGGCTGTCTGAACGTGTAGGTGAACACGCCCGCAGAACCGGCAGCAATTACCCAGCTCTCAATGTCCTTCTGCGGCGGGTCTGCTATGTTACCTCTTTCCCAGACATAGTCCCCATGCCCTCCGATCAGGTGAGGATAGGACTGCCTGTTGGCCTGAGAGTGAACGAACATTACCGTTTCTCCCACCCTGGCAGTAAGAGCGTTATCACCCGTAAGCGATCCTTTTTTCTCACCAAAAACGACGTGCGTCGGAATAAGGGTCTTCATTACCTCCAGATCCTCTGCCAGGGAAGCCACGGCATTTGGATACCTTTTATAGTTTCCCTTTTCATCCTTGGGAAGATAAAAATCCTGTTCGCCAACGTAATAAGCCCTGTCGTACCGTATTAAATTACCTTTATCATCCTTCAGTCCATCTCTTGGCAGGATCAGAACGGCTCCGTTCATGCCATGAACCACGTGCCAGGGAACCATCAGTCCACCCGGGGCGCAGTGATAAATAAAAGCGCCGACCTTGGTTGCTTTCCAGCGAAGAACGACTTCCTCGCCCGGATTGACTATGGTCAGGTCTCCTCCGCCCAGAGCGCCCGTGGAGGCATGAAAATCTATATTGTGCGCCAGCATATTGGTTTTTGGATTGACTAAGGTCAGCTCAATATAATCCCCTTCATGCGCAACTATAATGGGACCCGGCACGCTTCCGTTGAAGGTGAACGCCCACATATAAACGCCGGGCTCTACTTCAATTTCCTTCTCTTCAATTACCATTCTCACCTGTACGATCCGGGGTTTGCCCCGCACAACCTGATCATGCTTTGGAAAAAAAGGAGGAGCAACCAGGTTCTGCGTGACCTTTTTCAAACCTTTAATATTGGCCTTTTGCCCAACTTTATAGCCCTTCAGTCCCCCGCCCTCCGCATTAACGTATGAAGCAGACCCCAGAAAAAATCCTAAAATAAGAATCAGATATAGTTTTTTCATGACAACACCTCCCTTAGATAATAAAATTCAACAACTTAATGAAAACTTTGTCAATGATAAATTCCTTAAGCTCCGGCAGAGAAAACTGCAGTGAGCTTTAACAGACGACCTGATTTCTGGTAGATTAGAGATGCAAGGGAAACAAAGGAAGTTCTGTTTATAAAAGATTCCTGCTCTTTAAGGACAGGACAAAAAAGCACAGGGAGATAAAATGGACAAGAAGGAAAAAGCCGCTGATAAAGGTGAGGTAACAAATACCCCCGCAGACAACAAAAAAGATTTAGATTACTGCACTAATAAAAATTATTCCGAGTTTGTAAATAACGTAAATATTCTTTGTCAACCTGAGCGTAGATTAGAAATCAGGTCAAGCCGAAGAGTAGCGGGATTTATCGGCGTAAATGTAAGAAAGGAAGAGCAGAAGATGTCGGGGATATATATGATAATAGATATTTCCCCACCCCTGGACGCAGAAATGCTCTCTGACCTTATATACGACAGAATCTATAGAAGGATTTATAGAAGAAATCGAAGATTACTGTGGCAGACCATTATATTTGGCAGCGAGGCACATTTAACAAAGAATTTCGGACTTAGAAATGAAAGGGATAAGTCTTTATTGAATTTGATAAATGCTCAACGGGAAAACATGGAAAGTGGGTCTAACTGGGAACCCGTGCGAAAAATTATCCACAATAACGTGAGTTATGGTTTGGTTAAAGCGTTGATCTTAATAACTGATTTCAGATTTAAAGATGTAGACCCCGTTACCGTTATTGATAGTTTAATGAACCGTCAGAAGATCAGGAGGATACCTAAACTGATAATATCAGCTGGAATTAACGATGCAGCAAAAGAGGTGTATAACAAAACGTTTAAAAAGAAACGTGTATATACAGAGTTTTGTATATTAGATCCTCAGGACGAACCGGACAATTGATAAGTGCATCTGAACATGTATAAAGTTTGGGGATAACATACTTTATTAGACAAGCCCTAATTGATCAGGGTCTTTACCATCATACTCATCTATTTCTTTCTTTAAAGTGTCTAAATCCACTCCACCGCACCATTCATCTATAACTCTATATTTATTGTGGATATACTTTTCTGTCTCCTGATAATTCTCTTTTAACACTTGGTATATTATTCTTGTTGAACCAAAGGGGTCAAATGCCCATTTAATTCTATTCTTTGGAGTGTCTGATATTCCAACCTTAAATAAATCTTTTAATTTTATGTTATCTGGATTAACTGCAATATAAACATAGCTTTTATCTGCTTCATATTCATCATTATCAGTTCTTTTAGGCGGGTCCATTTTGCAGTTTATAGTGTTAGAATACTTAAACAAATCTTCTGGGGTTGCTACTTCCTCTTCTAACCTTTCCTGCACTAATTCATACGCTTTGATAGAAACATCTATCCCTATCCATTGCCTTCCTTCATCTTCTGCTGCCACACAAGTGGTAGCACATCCACAAAAAGGGTCAAGAACCCAATCGCCTTCTTT
>CAZUNK010000143.1:0-15555 GCA_964622285.1 uncultured Spirochaetia bacterium | reverse complement strand
TATGAAGTTTTCATATTTCACTACCTCCTTAAATTATAATATTCAAAGTTGGAGGATATTTATTATACTTACTTTTTAACTAAATCTTATAGTTGGAAAACCACGATAGTAAGCAACTATACATCTTGTAGAAGCTTCTTTATAAGAATGGAAACAACCACCTAAAAATACTAACAGGAAAGTTCAATGAATCAGGATAGCAGCCTCCTCCCTAACCTCTTTTAATTTATAAGTATCACTCACTTGAACATCCACTTCATGTTCATACATAAGATCTGCAAGTTTGTCCCCATTTATGAGAATTATTGTGTTAGGGTCTTTATCGGCTTTTTGCTTAGCAGAATCATCAAAATTTGAAGTAGTTACAAAAATTCCCTTTTTAGTGTCACTACTCATTGCACCAATGAAATTCCTAATCTCTTTTTCATGAATCTTGTTGTCTTCTTTGCAGTGTTTTATCTGAATATAGATTTTTTCAAGCCCCAGGACATCCTGATTTATAATTCCATCAATTCCTCCATCACGAGTTTTTGATGTTAAGGTGCCATCCCCATAACCCATTTTCTTAAAAAGACGTAAAACAACTTCTTCAAAATCAAAAGGGTTCATTTCTTTTAATCCTTCTAATAAACCTGCTTTAGTCTGTTCTTTAATTGCATTAACTCCACGATCAATTAATTCTTGAGGGGTATAATCTTCAATCCTTGTTCCTTCTGTTTCTTCTTTGTTAATCTGTTGTGATTTTTGATATGCCACAAAATCAGCATCATTTTTTAATTCTTGCAGCGTTAACCTTCCAGCCTTTAATTGCTTTCTTCCTTTCTCCGTAATCTCCACCATGCCACGGCTGGGATAATAAACAAACTTCCCCATTTTTAAATAAGACTTCCCAAAATCAATTTTATTAAACAATTTATTCCCTCCTGTACTTACCTTCTCGTCAAGCAAGTTTTGTGGAAGATTGGAATAATATTGATCACGAACACGAATTCTCAAATCCTTATTATGTAAAGGGCCTTCATTGGCATCCAAGACTTTCAGTACAGGTACAAAGGTTTCGTGGAATTTTGGTAAGTCCATAAGGTTCATAACTTGAGGGGTATCATATTCAATGCTTATTTCTTCTGTTTCTTTTTTCTTAATCTGTTGTGATTCTTGATATGCCACAAAATCAGTATCATTTTGTAATTCTCGCAGCGTTAACCTTCCAGTCTTTAATTGTTTTCTTCCTTTCTCTGTAATTTCCACCATGCCGCGACTGGGATAATAAACAAACTTCCCCATTTTTAAATAAGACTTTCCCCAACCAATTCTATCAAACAATTTATTTTTCCCCGGTCTTACTTGTTCGCTGAGCAAATGTTGTGGCAGATTAAGATAATATTGATCACGAACACGAATTCTCAAATCCTTATGATGCAAAGGCCCTTGATTTTTATTCAGAACTTCCAATATAGGCATAAAGGTTTCGTGGAATTTTGGAAGGCTCATAAGTATTATACCTCCGTAGCTTAGACGCTTAAAAATTTGTCAATGATGGCGATTTTATCATAAGATATGGTTGCTTGTCAAACCCCGTTAAGAGTACTTCTCTACTGTTCTACCTTGAAGTTGGCGGAGGGTGAGGGATTCGAACCCCCAAGTCCTTTCGGACGCCGGTTTTCAAGACCGGTGCATTAGCCGTTCTGCCAACCCTCCAGATTCAGCATCTTATGAACAAAACACGTACAATGCTGCTGATTTTAAAGTAACTGCTCCGGATTAAAAATCCATAAACGTTTTAGTTTTAGCACAGGAATAATTACCAACTATCAAAACTAATAACAACTATTGACTTAAATGTTTATATAGAATAGATTTTTAGGAACATAATTAAAAAGCGGTAATTAAGCACTTACATATTTACACACATTTCTTTTTATTTTAACCAGCAACATGGAAAAGCAGAAAGGTACTTCCAAAAAGCAAAATAATTTTTTTGATGAAATGCTTGGCAGTGATGGAACGCTCCGTGACTCTTATGCAAAATACAAAGAGTGGTTCGACTCTGAAAATATAGAAGACCTTAAACTGAAATCAGATGAGGCTAAAGAGTTTTTTCAGCGCACTGGGATTACATTTAACCTTCATGGTGATGATGACAACGAGCGATTGATCCCATTTGACGTTGTTCCCCGCATAATTTCAAAAAAGGAATGGGACTATCTGGCAAAAGGGATTGAGCAGCGGGTTAAGGCAATGAACGCCTTCCTTTATGATATTTATCATCGGCAGGAGATAGTACAAGCTGGAAAAATACCTCTGGAAATGATCTCCGATAATTCAGCTTTTCTACCTCAGATGATAGGAGTAACGCCTCCGGGCAACGTTTATACGCACGTGGTGGGAGTTGACATTGTTCGCACTGGCGAAGACGAGTTTTACGTCTTGGAAGATAACGCTCGCACGCCGTCCGGAGTAGCCTACATGATAGAAAACCGGGAAACTATGCTTCACATGTTCCCGGAACTGTTCACTAAAATAAATGTCAATATAGTGATTGACTATCCAGTACAGCTCAGAAGACACCTGAGAAAATGCGCCTCTGAAACCTGCGATGGCAGACCTGTGGTGGCAGTGCTTACTCCGGGCATTCATAACGCTGCGTACTTTGAGCACGCGTCCCTGGCGGATTTGATGGGAGTTGAGCTTGTTGAAGGACACGACCTGCGTATCATTAACGGGCGGGTCTCCATGCGGACTATTTTAGGCTACAAACCAATTGACGTTCTTTATAGACGCATTGACGATGATTATATTGATCCCCTTAACTTTGACCCAAGTTCCATGTTGGGAATACCTGGCGTTTTTGACGCGTTCAGGGCAGGAAGGCTCACGATCGCCAATGCTCCAGGTACTGGTATAGCTGATAACAAAGCAGTTTATTCCTATATTCCTGATATCATTGAGTTTTATACAGGAGAAAAAGCAATTCTGAAAAACGTGCAGACCTGGAGATGTTCAGAACCAGATGCATTGAAGTACGTTCTGGACAATCTATCGGACCTTGTCGTTAAAGAAGTGCACGGTTCAGGAGGTTACGGGATGCTGGTTGGTCCAGCGGCAAGCAAAAGTGAACTTAGTGACTTTAAAAGAAAATTAAAAGAAAATCCGCAAAATTACATCGCTCAACCCACGCTTTCACTTTCCACGGTTCCGGTACTGACTGATAAAGGACTGGCACCTCGCCATGTTGACCTGAGACCTTTTGTTTTAGTCTCACCGGATAATATCGACATTGTTCCAGGGGGATTGACCCGGGTAGCGCTGAAAGAGGGTTCATTAGTTGTTAACTCAAGCCAGGGAGGCGGAACTAAGGACACTTGGGTTTTGTCAGAATAAATTGTAGAAGAGAGAAACTTTATGCTTGGAAAAACTGCAGGAGGAATGTTCTGGATATTTCGTTATCTGGAGAGAAGTGAAAACATCGCAAGAATGCTTGATGCCGGCTTTCGCATTGCAATGACCCGCTCGTCAGAAACAGCCGGGAGCGAGTGGGCATCTCTCATCAACACTAACGGAAGCAGAGAAATTTTTCTTGCAAAGCACGACGGATATGAATCCCCTGCCGTTATTGACTTTCTTCTGTGCGACCATGAAAACCCCTCCAGCGTGATATCGGTGATCAACGCCGCTCGCAATAACGCAAGAATGGTACGCTCATCCCTGAACCGAGAGGTTTGGGAGGCGATCAACACGTGCTGGATAACACTGAAAGATGTGCTTAATCAACAAGTCGGGGAAAAAGAACTGCCAGAGGTGATCAAAATCATCTGTCAGCAAAGCACCATGATACGAGGCACGCTCTTCGGTACCATGATCCGTGACGACATCTTTAGTTTTTCACGTCTCGGCACTTGTATAGAACGGGCAGACGACATGGCAAGAATGCTTGACGTTAAATATTACGTTCTGCTTCCTTCAGTTTCTCTAATAGGCAGCACTCTTGATAATATACAGTGGGAAACCATCCTGAGAGCCGTTTCAGCTCCGCATGTTCACAAGTGGCTCAATGAAGACTATATTAACCCCAGGTTGATCGCAGAGTTTTTAATTCTTGAAGAGAAAATGCCCCGGTCCCTTATCTCCTGCTATGAAGAAATACTTGATCACCTTAAGTTTATTGCAGCAGGTCATGATGCTTCCTATCCGTCAATTGATCAGGCTGAAGAAATAATGGACGACTTTAAAAACAGTTCAATTGACATTATTTTTGAATCCGGTCTCCATGAATTTTTAGTAGATTTTATCCAGGACAACAACTCTCTTAGTGAGCAAATACAAAAGGATTTTCGTTTTTACAGCTAAAGATGAAATTAAAAATCTTTCACCTGACCACATACGAGTTTGATAACCCAGTTAATCATGGCTTTCAGCAGATTCGCCTAAACCCACCGACGATGGAGTCACAGACGGTACTGGACTGGAATATAAGTATAGAGGGGGGAGCGAAAGAGATGGATTTTACCGACCAGAACAATAACCAGGTTACTCTGACAAGCCTTGATACGGGCATCACGGCGTGCAAAATAACATGTGAAGGCACCGTTAACACAAAAGACAGATCAGGAATTGTAAAACGGCACCGGGGATACACGCAGCCATGGTACTTTAAACAACCTACAGCCCTTACGCAGCCGGGAGAACACATCCACAATTTCGTTAAATCTCTGCCCAACCGTAAATCCAATGAGGAAGATATTGCACATTTGCACCAGCTGTCCGAAGCTGTTGAAAGCACCGTCTCCTACCAAAAAGGAGAAACCTGTACTACAACCTCAGCAGAAGACGCTATACAAATGGGAAAAGGCGTTTGCCAGGACCACGTTCACGTTTTTATAAGTGCAGCTCGCCTGCTTGGCTTTTCGGCAAGGTACGTCAGTGGGTACATATTTATGGAAGACCGGACCGAGCAGGATGCCGGACATGCCTGGGCAGAAGTCTGGGTGGATAATCTGGGATGGGTGGGTTTTGACGTATCTAACCAAACTTCCCCAAACGATAAGCACGTTCGTATCGCAACCGGACTTGATTATGCCGACGCGGCACCGGTACATGGAATACGCTATGGGAACGGCAACGAAAAAATCTCCGTCTCCCTTCGGATAGAACAGATTTAAAGTTCAGGAAAGTTCGCTCAACGCCAGGTAAAGAGCCTGAGTTCCAGACCTGCCGTGGCCTATCTGCTTGGCTTTTTCATAAAGCTGCTTTGCAAGTTCCAGGCCGGGGAGTGATATATTGAATCTTTCAGCCTCACGAATTGCAATTCCGAGGTCTTTAATAAAGTGTTCAACAAAAAATCCAGGGCTGTAATCCCCTTTTACGATCCTTGGACCTAAGTTTTCCATGAGCCAGTTAGAAGCGGCTCCCGCACAGACGGTTTTTATCATCTTTTCCTGGCTCAGCCCCGACTTGTAACAATAAAGAAGAGCCTCACATATACCTATCATAATTCCAGCAACGGTGATCTGGTTGCACATTTTGGCATGCTGTCCCATCCCGGCACGCCCTTCGTAAACTATCTGATGACCTAAAAGGGATAAAATGGACATTACGCAGTCCACAGCTTTCTCATCTCCGCCGACCATTATTGAAAGTCTGCCGCTTTGAGCGCCCACGTCACCTCCGGAAACGGGAGCGTCAACTGAATATGAACCAAGTTCTTTAGCTTTATTGTATATCTCCACCGCCAGAGAAGGCTCAGTAGTGGTCATATCAACCAGAAATTTTCCCGGTCCCAGCGCCTTGAATATCCCCTCCTTACCAAAATAAACCTCTCTGACATCACTTGGAAATCCCACCATTGTGAAAACCACATCCGAGGAGTTCACTACTTCGGAAGGTGAGTGGCACCAGGTGGCACCATTTTTTATTAACTCCTCCGCTTTGTGTTTGCTTCTGTTATGAACGTACGTATTATAGCCCCTGTCCATTATGCGTTTGCACATGGCAGCGCCCATAATGCCGGTACCGATCCATCCAACATTAACTCTGCTTGTATCAGCGTTTGAAAGCATTTTTCAGCTACTTCATAAAAGAGAAAAGAAAATCCAGAGCTACCGGACTTCTATGAACTAATCATTGTGAGCAGGAACCGGGGTTGCACTTTTCAATAAAGGCAGATATGCCCCTCCCAGTATGACCTTTCCGCTTTTTCTACCGCTCTTTAGCCTGTCAACTAAATATTCTTTATCCGGACCCATTATATTAACGCCGTGATCTGACTCAACTAAACAAAGCAGATTGGCATCACCATCGTTTCTGCTTGCAAGGTCGTAAATAGCAGAATAGTTGAGTATTGCTGCTTCAACCGTGCCACATGGAAGAGAAGGATTTTCTGCTCCTGAGTGGTACTCCTTTTCGCAGAACCAGTTCGGGTCGGGATATCCGTGGAAATGCAGTATTGGCATACTGTCTTTTATTATCTCAGGGGTATAAAGAGAAGCTGATAATGCCTGGGCCAGTATAACGTAAGTATCAAAAGAAGGTCTGACGTCCTTTCTGCTCAGATTTATCCCGGACGGGGTCTCAAGATAGAGTTTTCCTTTGATCAATCCTACCCTGACTATATCGGTCTTTGGATCAAGAGAAGTCTTATCACATCCGGACCTGGAAGTCACAACCCATATATCCGGAACCTGCTGATAGATCACCTCTCCTTTTATCTTGGTCTTAACGTACCACCTGCCCTCGGCGTTCTCTCTTACGTAATTGTCCTTCATACCTTCAATAAGACTTAAACTTTCCCATTCATCACGGCTTAATTCCTTCGGCCCGGTGTACTGTGGAACCTCGGCAAGAGCTATAAATCCATACGATACCCCAGTTCGTCCATCAAGGATCTTATTCACTATGTCCCTGTGTGACTGCCTTCGGATCTTATCACTGAACTTTGAGCCTTTGGGAAAAAGTTCCGTCTCTTTGAGCGTTTTGCCAAGTTCGGATAATTTTCTGGCATATTGGTTGTTCTCAGAATCAAATTCTCCTTTTATAAACCTGTTCAGCACAGGAGGTTTGATCGGAGCATATATTTTTGGAATCAGAGATTTTGAAACGAATTCATCCAGTTCCTCAAGAACGTAAAGAGAATCAGATAAGTTCATATTGACTATGGTGAAATTACGACTTGAAACCCCTATAACTATCTCTGACATAGTGGAAATAAGATTGTTAAGACCCAGGACTATCTTTCTGTCGTACGTGGTGGACTTGTCCTCAAATTCAGGATTAAGGTCCATCAGAGTGATTATCTGGGTGTTAAAGGGGTCCTGAACGTGTTTAGCCGTGAAATCATCTGCCCATCCGCTGATCTTTATAATGCTCATAACCGACCTGTCCGAATTTCTTACAAGTCCGTATATACCTTCAGCTATTCTGCTGAGCAGTCTTTTAACTGATGACGGGTTTCTTTTTACATCAACGACCGCATTGATGTTTCTCTTGACCCTTCGTGAACCAAAAATTGAGAGCAGCCCGCTGGAAGTATCTGATGACGTAGCTTCGTCCCATGGCACAACTTCAACCCTGTTCTCCTTTAAGCATTTAAGAAGAGATTGTCTGAAATTTATTATGTCAGGTTCATAGTACGGCTCCGGCAGTGGCCTGAAAGTAACCCTGACCTTCTCAGCCATGTCTTTCGGCTCTTTTGGGTTGACCATGTTCTTGTTCAGTGGCATACCTGATAAAACCGTAATCGTGTCCACATCCAGGTCAGCTATATGGCTGTTTTGCATAATTATACTTTCCCAACCTCCATGGCGTTTATAATAACTGATATAAACATAAAAACTTACAACAACTAAAACCTTTATATTTCCTTCTCTGATAAAAGACGTTTATCAATTTCATCTTCCATCATTGTTTTGACTTTTTCCTCAAGCATCTCCCTTCCCTTTTTTCCCCGCGGAAGTTCACTGACATTTATCGGCTTAAGCACTTTAACAAGCATTGTTTTGTCAGACTCCACTTTGAACTTTCCTTTTTTTCTAATGTGCATACCACCCCATATAACCATGGGAACTACCGGCACACCTGAAAGGACCGCAATTAAAAATCCTCCTTTTTTAAACGGAAGAAGTCTGCCGTCCTCGCTTCTGGTACCCTCAGGCGCCAGAATCACAGATGGTCCGCTTTTTATCTGCGAGACGATCTTTTTAACCTCCTTGGTATCCCGCGATGAACCGTCCCTGGCAACAAAGTAATGACCTGACGCTTTTGCCACCCACCCCAGAAACGGCATGTGCAGAAGTTCTTTTTTCATGATCGATTTCCACTCAATTGGAAGCGCTGCGGCAAAAGCCAGAATATCAAACGAACTCTGATGGTTGTACATTATAATTGATCTGTCTTCAGGCAGATTTTCCAGCCCTTCCACTTTTAATTTCACGCTCCATGCCCAGAGCATCGTTATCCCCCATGGCCTGACAGCGTACTTAATTGCCAGACGGTTAGAGAACAGTGACATGCCCAGTCCTATACATCCCCAAAAGGCCGTAAGAAGACCAGAGAGTACATAACGAATTACAAACATAATCATCTTGAAAAATTATTGATCGCTTTATTTTGACTACAATACAGAAATTTGAACCTGAAAGGTAAACAAATCAGCTACCCGGACGACAGCACTTTTAGTCCTTCTTTTATAATGCTTATATTGTGCGTTCCTTTTTTTATGCTGAATGGTTCACCGTCCATGTGAGCAGGAATGTCTTTATCCACGGTCAATTTTATCCTGTCTGCTTTAATTATACTTACTCCGCATAAGCCTGTATGCTTGGCGCTTAAAACCTTGCTAAGCGTGGAAAATCTTTTGATCAAGTTCATATCCCTGACTAAATGCACGTCAAGCAGGCCATCGGTAATGGTTGCTTCTGGAGCCAGTCTGATGCCTCCCTGGGTCGGACCATTGGAAGCTCCCACAAGAAGGAACCTGCCTTTGTAAACTTTGTCGCCCGCGTTAACTTCCACCCGAAATCCGGAAAAGCTAAGCGCTTCAATAACAACTCCTACCAGATAGCCAAAAAATCCGCCAAGGAACCTGAGAGTTTTAAATCTGTGCGCAACTGCCCCGTCCAGACCTATTCCCAGTCCATTTATAAAACATCTGTCTTCAAACTTTCCTACGTCCACTGTTTTGACTTTTCCATTAACAACATTCTTAAGTGCTGCCTCAAATTCAACCGGTATGCCCACGGTCTTTGAGAAATCGTTGGCACTGCCGCACGGAATCGTTGTGAAGATAACGTCCCTGCCCTCTATAGAATTCACTACCTCACTTGAGGTTCCGTCTCCCCCCACCGATATAACGCGGGTAAATCCCTTTTCCGCCCCGTCACGTGCAAAGTCTCCAGCGTCACCTCTCCTTTGTGTGTACTGTATCTGATAATCAGCCTTTGTGTCGCTCATGAACTTTTTTATAAGTTCCACCTTGCCGTCACTTATACCGGAACCTGACGCCGGATTAATTATGAACAGGTACTTATCGCGGCCAAAATCAGTCATATTTAGATATTACATTTTTAACGTCATTAGTTCTATAATACGTTTAGCTTGATAAAAAATCTTTTTATGGTAATAAGGTTAGGTTAATTCAAAAAAACAGGAGAAAGTTAATGTCCGAAGAAGTTGAAGTAGGTGAATCAATTGGCATGAAGCAGATGCTTGAAGCCGGGGTGCACTTTGGTCATCAGAAAAGCCACTGGAACCCGAAGATGAAATCTTACATTTTTGGGGCCAGAAACGGTATTCACATAATTGATCTGCAGCAAACCCTATCGCTTTTTGAACGAGCGAATGATTTTGTAAGAGATATAGTAGGTGACGGTGGAAAGGTGCTTTTTGTAGGTACCAAAAAACAGGCTCAGGGAATTATAGCGGAAGAAGCCACGCGGTGTGAAATGCCCTACGTAAATACAAGATGGCTGGGAGGTACGTTAACGAATTTTAACACCATCAGATCCCGGGTTAATTACCTTCTTGAACTGAAAAAACTTGAAGAAGAAGGACACATGGACCTGCTGTCCAAAAAAGAGGCAAAAACTCTCAAGAGAGAGATCAATAAGCTTGAGAACATGATAGGCGGCATTGTAAAAATGCAGACCTATCCTTCCGCCATCTTTGTTGTTGATTCACATAAAGAGTACATAGCGGTAAGAGAAGCAAAGATGCTGGGCATTCCGATAGTGGGGGTCGTTGATACCAACTGCAACCCAAACGACATTGATTATATTATCCCAAGTAACGATGATGCCATAAGGGCAATTAAACTGTTCGTTTCAAAAATTGCAGACGCCTGCATAGAAGGTACGCATGCGTACGAGCAGAAGTTAATGTCCGGAGCAGTTGAAAAACCGGTGGAAGAAGAAACAAAAGTCGTGGTTGAAAGAAAAGTTTTCGTGTTCAAGGAATATGGGGAAGATAAAGATCAGGAAGAGTCCATTTCCGTGGCTATTTCAGAAGGTTCAGATCCTCAGGAACCCAGTGAAAACAAGGAGAGTTCTTAATAAGATGTCTAACGTTACTAGCGCCAAAATGGTAAAAGATCTTAGAGATCAGACGGGAGCTCCTTTTATAGACTGCAAAAACGCCCTGAATGATTCAGAAGGAAATTTTGATAAAGCTCTTGAGATACTGAAGATCAAAGGCGTAGCCAAAGCCTCAAAGAAAATAGGAAGAGATACCCCGGAAGGTCTGATCACTTCCTATGTACACGCCGGAGGTAAGATCGGGGTGATGCTTGAAATCAACTGTGAAACCGATTTTGTTGCCAGAAATGAAGAATTTCAAAGTCTGTCCAAAGAAATAGCTATGCAGATAGCAGCCTCAAACCCTCTTTATTTATCAAGGGAGAACGTTCCTGAAGACCTGCTGCTCAAAGAAAAAGAGATAATTAAAGCCCAGGTGGAAGAAACGGGAAAAAAGAAAGATGGAATAGCAGAGAAGATCATAGAAAGCAAGCTGAACAAATTTTTCGAAGAATCCTGTCTTTTGGAACAGACCTATATAAGAGACCCAAAGACCAAAATAAACGATCTGATCCAGAACACGATAGCTAAAGTGGGTGAAAACATAGTGGTCAGAAGGTTCATCAGATACCAACTGGGTGAAAATGTCTGTTAAACTAATCTTATTATGACGCCTCCCGTAAAGAACCGGGTAAAGTACGATAGAATACTGCTCAAACTGAGCGGAGAAGCCCTGCAGGGTGATGGTTCTTTTGGTATAGATTCTAGCATTCTCTCCTCCATATCGCGGGAAATAAAAGAGATCCATGAACTTGGAGTTGCGGTTGCGGTCGTCGTTGGTGGAGGAAACATATTCAGAGGCATGGCTGGAGAGTCCTCAGGGATGGACAGATCAACAGCTGACTATATGGGGATGCTGGCAACTGTAATAAACTCTCTTGCCCTTCAGGATTCCCTTGAACGTTTTGATGTGACTACAAGAGTTCAGACGGCGCTTGAAATAAAGCAGGTTGCAGAACCCTTTATCAGACGAAAAGCCATAAGGCATCTTGAAAAAAGGCGCGTTGTGATTTTTGCAGCGGGCACCGGTAACCCGTTCTTTACAACGGACACGGCAGCGAGCCTGCGTGCACTTCAGGTAAACGCTGACATCATACTTAAAGCCACGAAAGTTGATGGAATATACGACAAGGACCCAATGAAACACAATGACGCCGTCAGGTTCAGTGAACTTACCTATATGGATGTTCTGAAGAACGGACTGAGGGTCATGGACGCCACCTCCATCTCGCTCTGCATGGAAGAGAACATTCCCACCGTTGTGTTCAATCTGTTCAAAAAAGGCAACATTAAAAGTATAGTACAGGGTAAGCAAATAGGAACTATAGTGAGGAACAAATGAAATGTACGAGGAAATAGACGCATATCTTAAAGACGCCGAAGAAAGAATGAGCAAAACCGTGAGCGTACTTAAACAGGAACTGGGCAAAGTGCGAACGGGCAGAGCGTCATCTGCACTGGTGGCTGATGTCGTTGCCGAGTATTACGGCAACCCTACTCCTTTAAATCAAATGGCGAACATCACCATACCAGACCCAAGTTCCATTGTGATACAACCCTGGGATGAAACGACTTTAAACGACATTGAACAGGCTATCATCAAATCAGACTTGGGAATAACACCCTTTAACGACGGCAAGATAATAAGACTGAGCATCCCTCCGCTCAGTGAAGAGAGGAGAAAAGAACTGGCTAAATACGCGTCCAAAGTCACTGAAGATCATAAAGTGGCAATAAGACAGATCAGAAAAGATACGAACAATCACATAAAAGAGGCAAAAAAGAACGATAACGTACCCGAGGACGTCATAACTAAAAATCTTACAAAAATTCAGGACCTGACAGATAAAAAGACCAAGGAAGTAGATGATCTCTTTCAAAAAAAGCAGAAGGAAATACTGGAGATATAGTAACAGACAGGCATTTGAACCACATCAGGTCCTTTGCGTCAGATACCTTTTATCACCTCTGCGCCGTTCATATAAGGAACAAGCACCTCCGGTACTTTGACTGAACCATCCTCTTGCTGATAGTTTTCAAGTATGGCAATAAAGGCTCTCCCGATCGCAACCCCTGACCCGTTGAGGGTATGAACGAATTCAGTTTTTCCTTTTTCACCCTTTCTGTACTTTATATTGGCCCGCCTTGCCTGAAAAGATTCAAAGTTACTGCATGAAGAAATTTCGCGATATCTCCTCTCGCTTGGAATCCATACCTCCAGGTCGTACGTTTTAGCTGATGAAAAACCAAGATCACCTGTGCAAAGTATTACAACCCTGTAAGGAAGGTTCAGCAGTTCCAAAATTTTTGCTGCATCGTTCGTAAGGGTCTCCAGTTCTTCATATGATGATTCAGGCTTACAAATTTTCACCAGTTCCACCTTGTTGAACTGGTGCTGCCTTATTATCCCGTGAACATCCTTACCATAAGACCCTGCCTCTTTTCTAAAACATGGGGTGTATGCCGCGTATTTTAAAGGCAGCTTTTCCTGATCCAAGACTTCACCTGCGTTGATGTTTGTAACCGGTACCTCAGCTGTGGGAACAAGATAGTAGTCCGTATCACTTATCTTGAAAAGATCATCTTCAAATTTAGGCAGATTGCCCGTGGATATAAAGCTGCTGGTATTTGCCATAAACGGTGGCAGAACCTCGGTATATCCATGCTCTGCAGTATGAATGTCCAGCATAAAGTTGATCAGAGCTCTCTCCAGCCTTGCACCAGGACCTTTATACAGGGCAAACCTTGAACCGGTGATTTTTGCAGCTCTGGGCAGATCAAGAATATCCAGCATTGCACCAATTTCCACATGGTCTCTGGGAGCAAAGTCAAAATCTTTTATCTTGCCAACCTTTCGTATCTCCAGGTTGTCTTCTTCACCTTTGCCCACGGGAACTTCACTGTTTGGCATATTGGGAATATGAAGAAGAAGGTTCCTGTACTCTTCCTCTATGCACTGCCTTTTTGTATTCAGTTCTTTTATTTGTAACGATATGGACTTGAGCTGCTCTGAAAGTTGATCGGCTTTGGCATCGTCTTTTTCCCGTTTTAACAAACCAACCTGCTTGGATCCAACATTTCTTTCATGCTCCAGCTTCTCAACTTCAGCTATTATGTTTTTCCTTTCAGCTTTTACGGTTTCCAGCTTTGTAAAATCCGGGTCCATGCCTCTCTGAAGCATTTTTTCTTTGACAAACTCTTGATTGTTTTCTATATATTTCTGATCAAGCATTTAAGGTCTGGGCGGGCATATTTATTGGCATAAACATAACTGATTGTTTACTTTTTAAGCAAGTTGCATATAATTGATTTAAGGTCTATAAACTGATTAAGAGGTGTTTTGTTTTTTAGCCAATTCTATTTAATTTAAGGAGAAAAAATGACAGTTCTCAACAACGGAGCACAGATAACTTATTTTGGTCATGCGACTTTCTTAATAAAGTCGCCAGACGGAGTTAACATACTTATAGATCCCTGGACTGAAGGTAACCCGCTATGCCCCGAGGAATTAAAAAACCCTGAAAACGTTGACGTTATAGCTGTAACTCACGGCCACCAAGACCATATAGGCGACCTGTTGAAAATTGCCAAAAGCTGCAACCCTATGGTTATCTCCACTTACGAAATAAACCAGTGGTTTTCACGGCAAGGTGTCCAAAGATGCCTTCCAATAAACAAAGGAGGGACGCAGAGCTACAAAGGAATTAAATTCATAATGACCCACGCACAGCACAGCAGTAGCATTGAAACAGAGGACGGTTCTTTAATATACGCCGGTGAACCTGGGGGCTACATAATTAAACTGGAAGATGGCTTTACGATCTATCACGCAGGAGATACAAATATATTTGGAGATATGGAATTAATAGGTCAGCTATATAAACCCAACCTGGCCATGCTGCCAATAGGTGATGTATTTACAATGTCCCCTTTTGAGGCTTCTCACGCCTGCAGACTTTTGAAAGTTAAATATGCTATACCAATGCATTACGGTACTTTCCCCGTGCTCACAGGAAAACCTGATGAACTTATAGAACTTACAAAAGACATTGCGGAACTGAAAGTACTTGAACTAAAACCTGGAGAAACTCTAACGTAGTAGAGATAGCGTGCCATGAACAAAAAGATCATTTTACTTTTATTACTTACCGTAGCAATAACCGCTTCCTGTGGTAAAAAAAACATCCGCAGTGCCTCCGCTCAGGAACTCTACGCAGATGCCACAAACGAACTTTATAACAAAAAAACAGGATTTCCCTGGATATTCACCGGACCAAACTACGACCTGATACTGGAAACTTTAAAAGAGATAAGGCTCCGGTACACGTTCAGTCCTTTTGCCACCCTGGCGGAGATCAGAACCGCCGATACCTATTTCGAGCAAGGGGAATATCAGCAGGCTATTGCAGAATACACGCAATTTTTAAAAGATCACCCTGGACATAATGAATATCCATACGCCATATACAAGCTGGCAATGTCAAATTATGAACTGAGAACTTCAAAGGACAAGGAACCAAGTTTTACCAGAAGCGCAGTTACAAGATTCGGGGAATTTATACAAAAATATCCTGAATCTGAACTGGTGCCTGAGGCAGAGGAAAAGATCGCCGAATGTGAAAAGATACTCGCTGCCAGAGAACTGCACATAGGAAAATTCTACCTTAAAAAGAAGAACTACAAAGCTGCCTTTGAAAGATTTAATCTGGTTGTGGAGCAATATCCAGACACAAAGCACTACAATGAAGCCGTGAAACTTATAGCAAAAATACCCAAAGACACCTCATTGGAATAGGTACCCTATTGTCTCTGGTGAAATCATTTATGCTGATGATCTGGGTTGAAGGGTATATAAAGGATTAATGGTTTCGCAAAGATTTTTCATATCTGGTATGTTTATTTTCTTTTATTGGTAAAATTATCATCGTTTTTGAGGGATTTCTTTTCCTCACTTTTCAGTTTTCTCTCAATCTTTTTCACATCTTCTTCGGGT
>CAZUNK010000142.1:0-3234 GCA_964622285.1 uncultured Spirochaetia bacterium | reverse complement strand
CTTCGCAGTACAAGCTGAGGTTCCAGGTTTTTGAACCATTCAACTGATTTTGATCCGATAAGGGACGAGAGGCTTCCAACGGCTATTAATATCACTGGAATTGCCATCAGTGCGACTTGATTTGATTCCATGCTGGCGGCAATAACAATAGTGGCAATAACCGCACTGACATAAGATTCAAAAAGGTCAGCGCCCATTCCGGCAACGTCTCCCACGTTATCTCCCACATTGTCGGCTATTGTTGCAGGATTTCTTGGATCATCCTCTGGAATACCGGCCTCTACTTTTCCCACAAGATCAGCCCCTACATCGGCCCCTTTGGTATATATGCCCCCTCCGATCCTTGCAAACAGTGCCACCGTGCTGGCTCCCATGGCAAAGCCACCTATTACTCCTCCAAAATCAGTCAGAAATTTCTGTAACATTGTTCCTTCACTGGGCAGGTCCGCGATGGTAATTCCGAGGAGAAAAGCCACTGATATTCCAAGGAGTCCCAAACCTGCTACCGAAAGCCCCATAACGTTGCCTCCCTTGAATGCAACTTCAAGAGCGCGGCCCTGAGCGTCCTCAGCAGAGGTGGCGGCATGAGCTGTTCTTACGTTTGCTGTAGTTGCCGACTTCATGCCGAAAAAACCAGCCAGGATGGAACACCCTGCGCCTCCTAGGTAGGCAAGTGCTGTTGCAACGTTGATTGCGATCGCAAGCAGTACGAAAACTACCGCAACAAATATGGCTATGATCTTATATTCTCTTTTAAGAAAGACCATTGCTCCTTCATGAATTGCAGCTGCGATCTCCCGCATTTTGTCGCTGCCTTCCGGCAGGACCTGTATGTTCCTGTAAACCATAAAAGCGTAAGCCAATACAATGAGTCCTACCAAGATCGCTGCATAGCTGGCTAATATCTGACCTATTTCACCCATCTGAAATTTCCTCCTTGCTAAACTAATATAATTATTGTGGGATTTTGTTGTACATGTTCATTGCACTATACGTGCCGCCGGAGATTATATTAACAAGCGCATCGGTTGCTCTTTCCACCGTTTTGTTCAGTAGAGCCATCTCCTCTTTGTTAAAAGGAGAAAGCACGTGTGCAACCGTTTTGCTTTTAATGTCCGGTTTTCCAATTCCAATTCTTATTCTTAAAAAATCCGAGCTGCCTGTGAGAGTTTTTATTGACTCAAGGCCGTTATGTCCCGCTGTTCCTCCACCTGCCTTAATCTTCATGTTCCCAATATCAAAGTCCAGTTCATCATGCACGACGATCATCTGCTCTGAAGGTATCTTATAAAAATTTTTCATCTCTTTTACTGATTCACCGCTCTTGTTCACAAAGGTCTGAGGTTTCAGGAGAAAAATCCTATTGCTCAGGTACTCTCCTTTTCCATATAAGCCTTTGAACCCTGTTTGTGATACATTTATTCCAACTTTTTCTGAGAAACTGTCTATTACCATAAATCCTACGTTATGTCTGGTATTCTCATATTGTTTTCCAGGATTACCAATACCAACTATCAAGAAGTCCATCAATCAGCCTTCGTAATTATTAAGGTCGGAAGTTCTATTCGGTCTTTTCTTCCTCTTTTTCTTCAACGGGGGCGTCTTCTGACTCCTGTTCTTCCTCCTCTTCCGTGGTTGCTGAAGACATATCGGTAACCATTGCTCTTGGAGTCTGAATGCTTGCTACCAGACTGTCGGCGTTTATTAAGCTCTCAACTCCTTCAGGGAGGGTTATATCTCTGAGATGCAGAGCGTCTCCCAGCTCCATTTCTGAAATATCAAATTCAATGATCGATGGTATGTTTTCAGGCAGGCACTCAACGTTTATTTCTCTGATGTTCTGCTCTAAAATGCCCCCTTCCTTGATGCCCTGGGCACGTCCGGTCAAGTTCAGTGGAACGTCAACCGCGATCTTGTCCTTGGTGTTTATCACCTGAAAATCAAGATGAATGGGCTTTTGTGTTATATAGTCAAGCTGAATGTCCTTTAAGACTCCAAGCTTGCTGATCTTTTCGCCTTCAGTTTCAATCTCAAGATCAAGCAGAGTATTTTTTCCGGCATCCGTGGCAAGGGAACCTTTAAGCTCGGCTGGGTCAATAATTAAAGGAATGGACTCCATTCCTTTACCGTATATAACTGCCGGGATCTTTCCTTCTTTTCTGACTTGTTTTGATCCCGTTTTTCCAAGTCTTATTCTCTGTTTTACCTTTAGCGTGCTTCTTGCCATATAAAGCTCCTTAGTTAAAAAGTGAACTGATTGATTCCCCGGAAGATATTCTTTTGATTGATTCTCCAAGCAGATCAGCAATTCCGAGAACTTTTATTTTACTGCATTTATTCTGGTTTTCATTCTGTGGAATGGAATCGGTTATTATTACCTCGTTAAAGTGTGAGTTGTTTATTCTCTCAATTGCCTGCCCGGAAAGAACCCCATGGGTGCAGCACAGAGATACTCCTTTTGCTCCTTCTTCCATTAATATTTTAGCTGCTAAGGTAGCGGTCCCTGCCGTATCAACTATATCATCAACTATTATTGCCGTTTTATCCTTAACGTCTCCTATTAAGTAAGATATTTCCGCAACGTTCGGACCGGTTCTTCTTTTATCCGCCATTGCAAGTTCTGCCCCAAGCGCATCGGCGTACCTTCTTGCTCTTTCCATACCTCCAGCGTCGGGGGAAACGATGACCAGCTTTTCGCCTTTATATTTTTTCTGTAAATATCTCATGAAAACGGGAAATCCATAAAGGTGGTCCACCGGAACGTTAAAGAACCCCTGTATCTGTCCGGCGTGAAGATCCACCGTTACAACTCTTTTTATACCTGCCACAACGATAATATTAGCGATCAGCTTTGCGGAAATGGGTGCTCTTGGCAGCACCTTTCTGTCCTGCCTGGCGTAGCCGTAATAAGGTATAACGGCGTATATACCTCCTGCGGAAGCCCTCTTAAGAGCATCAGTGATTATTAAAAGCTCCATAAGGTTCTCATTGACGGGAGGACAGGTCGGCTGGATAATGAAAGTTTCTTTTTTCCTTACGCTTTCAGAAATATCCGCAAAAACCTCTCCATCGCTGAAATGCTTCACTTCAAGCTTTCCCAGTTCCACGCCTAAATATTTACAGACGTTCTCCGCCAGAGGCTGATTTGCTGTTCCGCTGAATATCCTTGTATTTTCCATTTAATATCAAACTACGAAATAAATATAATAAACCGACTATTGTAAATTAACCTTT
>CAZUNK010000141.1:0-5814 GCA_964622285.1 uncultured Spirochaetia bacterium | reverse complement strand
ATTTCGTCTTGATCTTCTATACATTTCAGAGATTAAAGTTCTTTTTCTTGGTTTATGAGACGACCTTAACGATGACTCCTTCAATAATTTACTAATCTTACTTTCTTTTGTTGGATTGTCTATCTCATTTAATAGTTTATTTAATGTATCTACAATATTTTCAGGAGCTAAAGATTCAAGGTTTTTAGATTTTCTACTGATTCTTGATTTTTTAGGTCTCTTTGATGTATTTGATAGCTTATTTACAGGATTTTGCTCATAAAAACTTTTAACATATGGTGGGGCTTCAGAATCAGGAATTCTACTAAGAATCCTATCTACATGAGATAATGTATTAGGTTCAAATTCTAATTCCTCTGGACGAAGACTTTTTATATTACTACCTGTATATAATACTGCCCTTTCATAAACCATAACACCAGGTCTATTAATAAATTTTGAATGAAGATAATGATTATTACGCTTCCCCACCTTAAAATCATATGTATCCTTCCAAGTATTACCTTTATTAGAAGATAAATTCATTAAAAGATATCTGTATTTCTTTTTACCATCTTCATCAATATATGATAAAAGATCAGTAAGAAAAACATAATAATGAGGATGCTCTTTATCAGGAAGAGGTAATTTCAAAATCAAACCTTTTCTAAATTTTATCTTATTATTTTCATAAATAATATATTCATCAAAAATTGTCATAATTATTCATATTCCTCATTAAATAATTCACGAGTATTTTCGCATTTAGACCACAACTCATTTTCCTTGTGACTATCTTTAAAAATTTTCATATCTTGGTTTGAATAGCCTAAATCTTCTAACAATATGTTAACATCTATATAACTTGGAGTCAAATTTTCGTTGACAAGGAAATTTCTGCATTCAGGGTAGTTGTCAGTCATATATTCTAATAACTCTTCACGATCATAATCACTAAACTCTTCATATACTTCGTCTATTATGTTTGAAAAATATTCATGTAATTCACCGAGATTCTTTTTAGTTATATCAGGTTTAACAGAAAGTATATAACCTTCTGGTTTATTTAATCTTAAATCCCATCTCTTTTCATTTTGTACCTTTTTATTTCCTTTAATTAGTTCCATTACTTCATAAAGAACAGGACCATCTGGAGTTATAGCCAATGATGCATTACAGAATATCTCCCCCTTTATATCAATACACATTCTTTCAGATATGTAGAGTAGGCTCATTAGCTTACGATAGTCCATTTCACCGCCTTCTTTTAACAGAAGGTAGGCTACTGCATCAGTTACATGACCTTCATCACAAATATTGTATTTTAAATTTTTCATTATCTTTTCACCTCGATAATAGAACCTAACTCCTTTGAATAAAAAAGGGAGGCTCAAGCCTCCCTTTTTTATTACTTTAATTAGAAACTAACCGATTACCCCGGAACTCCCCCGAACGGATTCCATTTTTCAGTAAGTAGTAACATACCTGGAATCAACAGGGTGACAAAAGCCTCAAGTATAAACAGGTAACCTACCGTAGTACCTAAATTCTTGCCTTCTGCAAAGGCGAAGAAACAAAGTAAGGTTAAAATTGCCCAAGCCCAACAGAACAGTCCAAAATACAGACCGGCTGGACCCATGGCATAGAAATGATAACCATACCAAATAAACGCTATGGTAGCGAACAGGCAGTACCACCCGAGCCCTTTTGCATCATGCCCATGAACAAAAATGGCATACACCAATATGTATATCAGAGCAAAAACGCTCACTAACGCAGTGGCCGCCGTTAAACCCAACTCGTGAAGCTTCCATGCAGCCATAAGAATTAATATCGCTACGCCAAGATTAAGAACACCAACTTCCTTGGCACCCGTTTTACCTAGAAGGGTCATACCATTGGCAAAAAACACAAACCCAACTAGTAATAAGACATATCCTAATAGTCCTTCAACTGGAACCATGTCTCTCAATACCTCCTTTATGAAATTTTACATATTTAACCACAACCATACCCCTTTTACCCTTAGTAATGGATTTAATCATATTTTATTAGTTAATGTCAAGTAAATTTTGAAACGAACGAATTAAAGAAAAGATCTTTTATAATGTATAATTTGCCTAACAGACTGTAATAATTGAAAAAATAATTCCAAATTCAGTAATTTACCGCGTCATAATATAGGTGACTTTGGACTTAACAATCTCCGCCGGACGGCTGCAGATGAAGATCGTCAGCTGGATGATTCCTGCGCCCGAGCCTGGGCTAATTTAAGCTTGTACATGAGCTTTTCCAGTTGTTCCAGGTCCCCGGAATGCTCTTTAATCTGCTTTTCAACGAGTTCAAGCTCTTTTTTAGCTTCCGCCTGATCAATTGAACCGGGACGTTCAGCGGCGTCCGTGAGTATTCTGACGCTGTTTTCATGTACTTCTGCCAGGCCCCCATGGATTATCAGTGATCTGGTCTCCGAGTCGCTTTTAAATTTTACGCGTCCGGGAGAGAGAGTTGATATAAAAGGGACGTGACCGGGAAGCACTCCAAACTCCCCAAGTTCTCCCGGAGCCACGACTTCGTTAACCGGTTCATCTATTACGAGCATAGAGGGGGTTATTACTTTGAGATTGATTGACCCAGACAATTTATTTCACCCTATGACCCGATAGTTTTTGCTTTTTCACGAACCTCGTCAATGTTTCCGACCATATAAAAAGCCTGCTCGGGAATATCGTCAAGTTTTCCATCAATAACTTCTTTAAATCCATCAATTGTTTCCTTGATCGGCACGTACTTGCCCGGCGTACCGGTGAACTGCTCCGCCACGTGGAAAGGCTGCGAAAGGAACCTCTGTATTTTTCTTGCTCTTGCAACCGTGATCTTATCTTCCTCGGAAAGCTCGTCCATACCGAGAATTGCAATTATCTCCTGAAGTTGTTTATAGCGCTGCAGCACTTCCTGAATCTGCCTTGCGATCTTATAATGCTCATCTCCCACGATGTTGGGTTCCAGTATTCTGGAGGAAGAGTCAAGCGGATCAACCGCCGGATAGATCCCCAGTTCCGTCAGCTGCCTTGAAAGCACTATAGTTCCGTCAAGGTGAGCGAAAGTGGTTGCCGGAGCAGGATCAGTCAGGTCGTCGGCTGGAACGTATATCGCCTGCACGGAGGTAATGGAGCCCTGTACCGTTGACGTAATCCTTTCCTGAAGTTCCCCAAGGTCAGTGGAAAGAGTAGGCTGGTAGCCCACCGCGGACGGCGTGCGGCCCAGAAGAGCCGATACTTCTGAACCCGCCTGGGTAAATCTGAATATATTGTCAATAAACAGCAGTACGTCCTGACCCTGCGTGTCACGAAAGTACTCTGCAAGCGTAAGCGCCGTCAGAGCGACCCTTGCCCTTGCCCCGGGAGGCTCGTTCATCTGCCCGAAGACAAGACCGGTGTTTCCTAGTACTCCTGACTCCTTCATCTCGTGCCACAGGTCGTTTCCTTCGCGGGTCCTTTCCCCCACCCCTCCGAAGACGGAATAACCACCGTAACCTTTGGCCACGTTGTGAATAAGTTCCATAAGCAGAACCGTTTTACCAACCCCCGCGCCGCCGAACAGTCCTATCTTTCCTCCTTTGAGGAACGGAGCCAGCAGGTCAATTACCTTTATACCCGTTTCAAACAGTTCCAGTTTTGTACTCTGCTCAATAAATTTTGGAGCCGGTCTGTGGATTGGCCACCGCTCCTTGGTTTCAACCGGGCCAGCTTCATCAATGGGTTCTCCAACCACGTTAAGCAGTCTTCCAAGCGACTCCTTACCAACGGGGATAGTAATTCCCTCTCCCGTGTTAAGAACATTCTGTCCCCTTTCAATTCCCTCGGTGGAATCCATGGCGATGCACCTTACCCTGTTACCACCCAGCTGGTGGGCAACTTCCAGAACAAGGTTCCATTCCTGATCGCTTATCGTGGAATTACTGACTTTCAAAGCCGTGTAGATCTCGGGAAGCCTGCTGCTTGAGAATTCCACGTCGACCACGGGTCCCATAACCTGTATGATTTTTCCAAAATCGTCTGATGAAACTGTAGAATTTGAAGTTTCCATCTTTACTCATTTCCTCCTTTCTTTTGGGCTTCCGTTCCATTAACAATGTCCATCAGCTCCGTTGTTATCATTGCCTGTCTGGTCTTATTGAACAGCAGAGTGAGTTTTTTTATCACGTCGTCGGCGTTGGTCGTGGCGTTTTCCATCGCGGTCATTCGTGACGCGTGTTCGCTGGTGAGCGACTCTATTATAGCTCTCTCTATTCTGTTTTTCGTATATTCAGGGATGATGCTCCCTATGACTTTTTCACGCGTTGGTTCATATATGTAGTCGGTCTGCGTGAGCGGGTCAGATTTTTCAACGTTGATCGGCAAAAGCCGTTCAAAAGTGATCTGCTGCACCAGCGCGGACTTGAAGTGATTATAAACGAGCACCACTTCGTCGGTTTTTTCCTCCTGGAACATCTCCGTTACGGTCTTGGTTAACTTTTCAGCCACCTCGGTATAGCTCTTTTCGCTGACGCCGGTAAAATGCTCCACCGTTTCATACCCGCTGCCGTGATAGCGTTCTTTTCCCCTTCTTCCCACGAAGCTCATTGATATATCATCCTTCTGCTGGGGCAGAGAACTGATGCGGTCTCCAAAGCTTTTTATCAGACCCGTGTTAAAACTTCCGCACAGTCCCCTGTCGGAGGTGAAGAATATGAAGTGAACGTTCTTTACAGCGGAGGGATTTCTTAAAAGCGGATGTTGTTCCGGGTCACATCTGCCGGCTACTTCAAGCACTATTTCCCTGTACGCGTCTGAATAAGGGCGCAGTTCTTCAAGCATGGAGTAGGCCCTTTGAAGTTTTACAGCCGCAATGAGCTTCATCGCGCTCATTATCCTTCTCGTTCCTTTAACGCTGCTGATCTTTCTCGTTATCTGTTTTAAGCTCGGCATTATTCCAGTTCACCCAGTTGCTGCGCCAGATCGTCAAGGGCTGCTTTTATTTTCTCGGCAAGTTCTTCCGAGATGGCTTTTTTATCTTTGATTTCGTCAAGTATATCGCGGTGTTTGGACTCAATGTAGGACAGCATCTCCTTTTCGTATTTCTGCACCGCGGAGGCCTCGTATTTATCAACGTATCCATTGGTTACGGCAAAAATAGTGATTATCTGTTTTTCAACGGCAAGCGGCTGGTACTGACCCTGTTTAAGCGCTTCAACCAGTCGGCTTCCCCTTGCAAGCTGCGCCTGCGTGGTCGCGTCAAGGTCCGAGGCGAACTGTGAGAACGCCTCAACTTCCCTGTACTGCGCAAGCTCCAGTCTTAAAGTACCCGCCACGCTTTTCATTGCTTTTACCTGCGCGGACCCTCCGACCCTGGACACTGACAGCCCGACGTTGATCGCCGGCCTTATTCCTGAGTAGAAAAGGTCACTTTCAAGGTATATCTGTCCGTCCGTGATAGATATAACGTTCGTCGGGATATAAGCCGAGACGTCTCCCGCCTGCGTTTCTATAATGGGAAGCGCGGTCAGAGAACCTCCTCCGTCCTCCTCTCTCATTTTAGCCGCGCGTTCAAGAAGTCTTGAGTGGAGGTAGAAAACGTCCCCGGGGTAGGCTTCTCTTCCCGGAGGCCTTTTGAGCAGCAGGGAAAGCTGCCTGTACGCCCAGGCGTGCTTGGTCAGATCATCGTAGATTATAAGCGCGTGCTTTCCGGAATCCCGGAAATACTCTCCCAGAGCGCACCCTGAGAACGGAGATAAGAACTGAAAAGGCGCGGGCGTGCTCGCCGTGGCGGACACTATGGTCGTATATTCCATTGCGC
>CAZUNK010000140.1:0-12481 GCA_964622285.1 uncultured Spirochaetia bacterium | reverse complement strand
CAGGCGGAGAACTTAACGCGTTAGCTGCGACACCGAAGGGCCAATCCCCCCCGACATCTAGTTCTCATCGTTTACAGCGTAGACTACCAGGGTATCTAATCCTGTTTGCTCCCCACGCTTTCGCACATGAGTGTCAGTATTGGGCCAGGAAGCCGCCTTCGCCACTGATGTTCTTCCCGATATCTACGCATTTCACCGCTACACCGGGAATTCCGCCAACCTCTCTTGGACTCTAGTCAAGCAGTTTTAGATGCAATTCCAAGATTGAGTCTTGAACTTTCACATCTAACTTGCCCGACCGCCTGCGGACCCTTTACGCCCAGTAAATCCGAGCAACGCTCGCCCCCTCCGTATTACCGCGGCTGCTGGCACGGAGTTAGCCGGGGCTTCCTTTGGAGGTACCGTCAAGACAAAAGTCCCATCGTCCCCCCTGACAGAGGTTTACGACTCGAAAGCCTTCTTCCCTCACGCGGCATGGCTGGGTCAGGCTTGCGCCCATTGCCCAATATTCCTCACTGCTGCCTCCCGTAGGAGTCGGGGCCGTGTCTCAGTCCCCGTGTGGCTGATCACCCGCTAAGGCCAGCTATCCGTCTTAGGCTTGGTGAGCTTTTACCTCACCAACAACCTGATGGAGTATGGACCCATCCATAGGCGAAAAACTTTTACCTCAACAACCGCGGTTGTCGTGGTCTTATCCGGTATTAGCTTCGGTTTCCCCAAGTTATCCCGGACCTGTGGGTAGGTTATCCATATTGTACTCACCCGTCCGCCGCTCTACTCATTCCCGAAGGAATTTTCTCGCTCGACTTGCATGTGTTAGGCCTGCCGCCAGCGTTCGCTCTGAGCCAGGATCAAACTCTTCAAAAAAATTGTGAAACAATTTTAAAAATTAGTGGAATTTACCCTTAACTCTCACTTCCTGCTGCTATTTAATTTTCAAAGATCAGTAATCCCCATAAATAAGGGAGAGAGTATGTTAATCAATCAATAATCAATGTCAATACAATAATTTAATAATTTATAAAATAAAGTGAAAATCATAAAAATTTCTCTATTTTTCCCAGCAGGTCCCTGAAATTTCCACGAACTACGTTACAATCAGGCAGAGAATTTATAAAATGCTTCCCGTAGTACTTCGTTACCACTCTCTTGTCGAATACAACGGCCACTCCCTTTTCTTTCCTGGACCTTATCAGTCTTCCAAATCCCTGCTTGAACTTTATCACGGCAAGGGGAAGGGAATATTCCATAAAAGAGTTTATGCCCTTAGATTCAAGGTACTCCGTCTTTGCTTCAATGATCGGCTCAGTGGGTACTCTGAACGGCAGTTTCATAATAACTAAAAGCCTGAGCGAGTCACCAGGCACGTCTATCCCCTCCCAGAAACTGTCCGTTGCAAAAAGAACGGAGTTCTTGGTCTTTTTAAATCTATCTATAAGTTTGTTTCGCGGCTCCATGCCCTGAAGTAATAAACTGATACCATCCGGCAGTTCTTTCTCAACGGCTGAATAGACCGCATTAAGCATCTGATACGACGTAAAAAGGATAAGTGCGTTACCTTTGGTAAGCAAAAGCAGCTTTTTTAAATACGGCGTTATTTTCTGTTCGTAATTTATGTCGTTCTGTCCGGGAACGTCCGTTGGAATGCACAGAATTGCCTGCTCTTTATAATTAAAAGGGGACTCCACACAAAACTCATTTACCTTGTCCATCTCCCGAAGACCCAGCTGCTCCCTGCTGAACTCAAAACTTTTATCAATCGTCAAAGTGGCTGAGGTCATAACTGCCGAGTCAAGATTTTTATACATATCTTCCCTTAAGTAATCAGAAACGTTAATCGGGGAGATGCCAATTGAATACAGGAGGGTGTTATTTCTTTTTTTAATATCAATCCATTTGACCTTCAGGTCGTCACCTTCTGAAAAAAATTCATCCATGACCCCGGCGTAGTACTCCAGCTTGGACACAACGCTCCGAAACTCCACAAGAATTTTCAACGAGGCATCCTCGTCTTCAATCTTTTCAATCAGCGAGATCAGCTGCCTGAGCTTATCAGCCAGGCCCCTTGTATAATTTTTCAGATCATTGAACTTTGACCTTGCTGCTGTCCATTCCTGATGAGCTGTCATATCTTTTTTGATCCTGATATTAAGGCCATTATCGATTTGACCTTCCGGATCATCTGTAAAAATGGTAAATCCTTCAAGGAGATCAAACGATTCATTTATAAGAACCTCAACCTGATCAACTCCGGCGGACAGCTCCTCTTGGGCTCTGGAAAGGGCACCGGACAGATCAGCGTCCACTTGTTTTTCAGAAAGCTTTTCATGTGCTGAAACACGGTAATAGATAAGCCCCTTGAACTCTCCCTTTCTGCTACTGCTTTTCAGTCTTCTTATAGCCCTCATCAATCCATATTTTGAAACGCTTGAGCTGAAATGAGACGTGGCTACATCAACAACGTTGTGAGCCTCATCAAATACAACTCTTCGGTAAGATGGCAGTACTCCAAACTGGCTGTTCTGGGTTGCTATCTTTATTGCCAGATCAGAGAAAAACAGATGATGGTTGACCACTATCAACTGAGATGAGGCAACCTCCCGCCTCTGTTTAAAGAAAAAGCACCGTGAATAATGAGGACATTTTGCTCTTATACAGCTGTCGCTTTCAGCGGAGATCTTATCCCACACCTCTGGACTGGGAGTAAAGTTCAAGTCGGACCGGGAGCCTTTATCCGTTGTCTTTGACCAGTTTATCAAGTCATTGACCTCAGCTATGTGAGCATCTTCAAAAAGATCCATCTGATTTTCAGCTAAAGTTTCTGCTCTCAGTAAACACACGTAGTTATTCATGCCTTTAACCAATGAATATCTGAAGTCCTGCGGAACTACCTTGGCCATAAGGGGAATATCCTTATGAATAAGCTGTTCCTGCAGATTGATCGTATTTGTGGAAACCACCACTCTTTCGTTGTTTTTCAGTGCCCATAAAATTGACGGGAGAAGATATGAAAAAGTCTTTCCCGTCCCGGTACCGGCTTCTATAAGTTCAACGCCGTTATTATTAAACGAAGACAAGACGCGGGAGAGAACAAGTACCTGCTCTTTTCTGAACTCATAACTGTCCTTCAACACTTCGGATACAGGACCATCTGGAACTAAATAGCTCTTTGCTTCATTCAGATCCACCGCCAGGTTCTCTTTTGTCCTGAAAGGTTCAATGACCACGTAAACGTCGCTCACCTCATTGTCAACTATGACGAACCCTACTCCGTTGTTACCAAATATAGAAGCAAGATGAACGTCCTGCTCAGAGGGCGTTAAATTACCGGAAGGATGGTTGTGCACAACGATCTGTCCAGGTCCCGCAGAGTCAATGATCGCGGGAACTGAGAACTCATTTCCTCGCGCTAATACTTTAATATCTGAACACAGACCATTATCATCAAAATCCCCAACAAAGAAAACCTCATTGTCCAAAGATGCTGAAATTTCCGACCTTATTGATTCAGCAGTATCTTCTGAAAACAACTCCTCTATCACAATGTTAAATTAACACGTAAAAAACTTCATTTTCAAATATATGACCAAAATTGCTTATAGGGATTTAAGTTGGTAATTTAGTAACCAGCGGGAGGGATGGCCGAGAGGACGAAGGCGCTGGTCTCGAAAACCAGTAGGCTCTTTCAGGGTCTCGTGGGTTCGAATCCCACTCCCTCCGTTCCCTGCGAGCATGGTCGTTTAAGCATTGACATTTATAGAGTAGAGGAATGAAGATTTCTTCAGTTCTGAGCATTTAACCATTGAAGTTGTTCGCCTTGTTTTAAGCCTTTCATTGGAATGCTATAATGGTGAAGATGCGGAAGCAGTTCTTTTCTATACTTATTTCCAGCCAAAATTACAAATTCATCACTTTCTACATCTGTCAAACTTCTCAATTTCTTTAATATGGAATCTGCCCACTGTCTTCTTTCATTGGAACTCATTTCATTGAGAATTTTATCATAAGGTTCTATTTCGTCATCCAATCTTAATAACCCATGCTTAGAAGAAAGTATATAGATCTCATCCGGGTCCAGAGATCTTGCATATCGCAAACTTTTTTGGAAAAGCTCGCTTGTGCATAAATCCTGAACTTTAGATTTATAAGGAAGTTTTGTCTTACCGTATGAAATTAAAACAATTTTTGCCATATACAAAGGATAGACCTAAAATTTTGGGAATAATATACTGTAAACCAAACTCTCCGCGATATTTCTTAAAACACTCCTTGGTAATTAACACCGTGTATCAAACTGCGAGAATAAATCAGTTTTGTATTTATCTATATCTATTTAGTAAATTTATCTCTTGAAAGACCAGACATTTTTATAATTGACTTGATCGTCCCTACAGGAATATCTTTGCTCCCGTGCTTGGGAACAATAACTATTCTACCTGTTTGAGAGTTGAAATATTTAAAATGGCTTCCCTTTGAACTTTTAAGCATAAATCCAGAATTACATAAAATCTCCCTTACTTCTTCAAAAGGTAGGGGAACAAGACGACTCATACTTGTATATTGCTTAAACAGACTTTTGGTAAATGTGCACTTGCAGGTAAGAGATCAAAAATATTATCTACTTCATCTTTGGACATATCTTCAAGATACAGTTCCATAGCTTCTATATGATGTTTAATAGCTTCCTGCTCTGTATCTCCGTAACTTGAAACTGATGTTACAGGACAAAGAGAAACATATGTATCACTATCTTCTTTCCATAATAATACTGGAATTCTTCTCATATAATTCTCCTCCATACTTAATGGACTTGTAATTTATACCGCAATAATCATATACCATCTCAAAAAATAATTATCAATTCCTATTTTGTCAACTCTTTGTATTTAAGACGCTTACCTGATAATCCTTCTAAAATAGACCTATAACTCAAACAAGAGAAAGCCTGATCCTTCTCCTTCCAATATCCACTTCCTTTATCTTCACCGTTATTTTCTGCCCAACGACAAACCATCGCCTTCGGCCGTTACCACCGTTCGCTCTCATATCAGATCTGTGTACAAAGCCTTCAACGTATATCGGATCAAGCTCAACGAACATTCCAAACGGCATAATACTGATGACTTTTCCCCCGTACACCTCACCAACCTTATCTCTCATAAGATACGCTCTTTCCAGGTCAAAGGACTCTCTTTCTATTTCATCAGACACTCTCTCCTTTTTACTGCAATGCTCACTTATTTCATCTAACTGCAGTTTATCCATTTTATAGCCATTATTATTGATCAAGGATTCCACTATCCTGTGAACTATCAGATCGGCGTAGCGTCTTATAGGAGAAGTAAAATGTGTGTACTGGCTGAGAGCCAACCCAAAATGTCCTGTTTCTCTTGTGGAGTACTCCGCTTTTTTCAGAGATTTAAGTATCAGCATATTAACTAAGTTTCCATCTGGCCTTTCCCTGGCACTGAAAAGAACTTTCTGGATGTCTTTCGGGTTGATCTTCTTTCCTATTTTCATTTTATAGCCTATTTCATTCAACTCCTGCTTTAGCTCATATACAGAAGCTGGCTCAGGATTTTCATGGGTTCTGTATATAGAAGCTACTTTGTTAGCCATTACAAACCCAGCAACAACGTTATTTGCCGCGATCATAAACTCCTCTATCAATCCGTGTGCAAAACCTCGCCTGGCTTTTGTAACGTTAAAGACTTTTCCGCTTTCGTCCCTGACAAGTTCCGGCTCAGGAAAATCAAAGTCCAGTTCTCCGGCTTCTATTCTTTTTCGTTTTAGCTTCTTGTAAAGCTCTTTCATGATTTTCAGGGAGCTTACTATATTTCTTTCGTCATACCGCGGCTTTGTCTTGCCACTCAGCAGGGAGGAGACCCTGCTGTAAGTCATCCTCGCTTTACTGTTAATAACGCTGTTGTATATTCGGTAATTATTAACGGAACCATCGGACGAAAAGTTTATTTCAACGGTTTTGGTCAAACGGTCCTTATGAGGAACCAGGCTGCAAAGGTCATTGGACAGAGCCTCGGGGAGCATTGGATAGACCTTATCCGGCAGATAAACGCTGTTGGCTCTTCTTAATGCTTCACGGTCTACAGATGAACCCTGAGGAACGTAAGCAGATACGTCTGCAATTGACACAAAGAGTTTATATCCGTTTCTGATCTTATTAACGCACACGGCATCGTCAAAATCCCTTGCATCATCACCGTCTATCGTAAAGAGCAGTTTTTTTCTCAGATCAACTCTGTTTATCAGGTCGTTTGAATTTAAGTCCCGGGACAGGTTTTCTGCTTCTTTTATCACCTTAATGGAAAACTTATCAGAAACGTTGTATTTAAAGATAATTGCCTTTTTCTCTGATTTGATCTTTTCTGATCTTCCCAGAACCTTGTCAATTCTTATCTCGCCGCTTTTAGTATTGATATTCAAACCGACGAGAGTGTTCTTTTTTAAATTTAATTTTTTATTCTTCAGCTCAATATCAGGGAGTTCTCCGGACCTTGGGGATATAAAATATCTGCCATGATCTTTCTGTACTTCCCCTATGACCCTGTCTCTTGCTTTTTTAAAAACCTCTTTTTGCTTTTCTGATTTCTTTTTTTTCAAAACGGCACTCATGAATTCCTGTCAAATTTGCCCTGATAAACTCTGAAATTGACTGTTGAACAATATAAAATATTCAGATAGAATAGTTCCTTACATAGTTAATAAGTCGGAGCTGATATGTTAAAAACGAATATAATAGGCAGTCTGTTTATAGTACTGATAATCTTCTCGCTGGTAGCAGTTGGCATGATGCTCAGAATATCAATTGACTGGAGCAGCTATTTCAAATTTCTGGGAATTGTTGGAATGATAGCAGCGGTGGTGTCTATAATAGTTCATTCAATTCCATCAAAAGAGTAATCAGTTACCAGTTTACTTTTCCTGTTCTACCAGTTTTTTCTACTTCATTCTGTACGGCAAGCATCAGGCATATTATAAAAAACTGATGGCTTGTTAACATAAAATGGAATGTCCAATTTGACCCGTGGAAGGTATTGTCCCGGTCACTTTAGTTAGCCGCCCGGTTGAGGTGTAGTTGGTGTAGTTGGTTGAGGTAGTGCCGCCCGTTGAACGATAGAAACTCTACGCTCAATCCGTTGACTTTTAATGGAACTGATGGCAGCACATCCTTGTACAGGTACGGCGGAATCTCCTACCCCTGTTTCTATGCTATCCTCTATTAATTCAGGCACAGGCAGATCAAAACTCAATACAACTTCCTGTGTTCCTGATACAGGTTTGGGATGATAACTAATGTTGATTTTATAGACATCATTTCCTTCGTCATCTTGTTCCGGTGGTCCAATCGTTAATAAATCAGTAGCGACATCACTCTCTCTGTCTAAACTTCCATAACTTGAAAGAATTGTAACGCTTGCCTGCCGTTCCGGATTTATTCCCCTTACCTCAAAACTCAAAAGAATCAAATCAGGGCTCACGGTATCATCAACAGGGTCATCAGTGTCATTATCATTAACAGTGACACTTTCTATCTCTGCAGGATTTATTATTTCAATGGGACGCAGACGAAATGACCCATCTAATTTAACTTCTTCTCCGTTAGGATTCGTTCCGGTTATTTCAAGAAAAACCAGGTCCCCTACCCCTGTAGCAGTTCCTTCCCAGAAATTTGGGACCATCTCTATGAAACCTTCTCCACCTGAATCTAACTCCACCGTAGAATGCAGAAAGCACGGCACAGGTCGTCGATCTTGAGAAAAAGAAGTAACTTCTTTTATCTCTATTACGGTTCCCCCTAGCTCATCAGAAGAAAATTGCAATCTGTTGTTATTTGTCCCATCTGCATTCTGCCATAATGGATTGGCGTATGGGTAAACCGGAGCAAAAATCAGAGGAACAGTACTAGAAGGACGTCTGATAGTATTTCCATTGTTAACACCTTCCAATGCACAGGACAGGAGCACAAGGGAGCTAATAAATATAATCAGGTAGTTTATGGAGTGCTTTGCTTTTTGCATCTTATTATAGTTTTCTGTTTTCATCATAATTATTATCCATCATCACCACAGCCATCATTCAAGTCAAAATTATCGGCCGCTGGCTGAGCCCCCCCTGAAAAGACCTCTAAGAAAACGGGGTCTGCTGCTACGGCTTCTTGGCTCAACTCACCACGGCGCAAATTAAGATAGCCCGGAATGTAGATCCAAGCCTCTGCCACACCGCTGTCATCCGTCGTCGTTACAAAAGGCGAAGCTCTGTAATCTCCCCTTTGAGTATCTCCATTGAATAGAAACGCAAGCAACGGTTCATCCCCAATTCCATCGTTATCAGTATCTACAATATCAGAACTACTATGTGCAAAACCAAGATTATATGTAACTTTGACGCCGTTTAAAAGCCTGCCATCCTCATCTTCAACCCTCACTCCAATTCTGGTAGGCTCACCTCCTCTGATGCAAATCTCAAGCCCTTCAAGGTCCGTCTGAAACTCTATTACAGAACCAGCCGGTGCAACAGGAGGATTTGATCCCGCACAACTTATCATCATCAAAACCATCAGAACGATTGGAAGAGTTATAACTGTTCTTTTCATACTGTTTACCTTCTGAAATAAAGCGTTAAATCTAAACATAAGTTCCCCTACCTTATAATCCTAGGCGTTATAAAAACGAGCATTTCCCTTCTTTCTTCTCTTGCGCTTGTGCTTTGAAATAGCCACCCGATAAGTGGTATTCGTGAAAACCAGGGTACGCTCGCTACGCTGTCAGTTACAGTTTTTGTAAAAATGCCACCTATAACAATAGTCTCTCCATCTCCTGCAAGCACCTGAGTTTCCGCTTCATTCCTTCTGATACCAGGCTGTCCACCTGCTCCCCCGAAACTATCATCAGGGGCATTGTCGGTAACTTTGATGTTCATAAGCACTCTGTCATCATTTGTTACCTGAGGAGTTACCTCTAACCTCAAAGTTGCATCAACGAACTGTGTCTGAGTACCAGCTGCGGACACGCTCAAAAACGGTACGGAAACGCCTTGCTCAATCCTCGCTGTGTTATTGTTCAAAGTAATGACCCTGGGGGATGAAAGAACCCGCCCCTGCCCACTGTTCTCTAAAGCAGACAATCTTAGGTCAAGGTCGTAAGCTCCCGTAATGCTTCCAAGCACGATCCCAAAAGTGGCACCAGCACCGGCACCAGTTGCTGCGGGAAGATCAACTATAAAGGCATCACCGGTTGAACCAAATCCAGAAGCACGGCTTACTCCGCCAAAAGCAACGCTGGAAGGAAATACCGCGCCGGTTGGATTACCGGTATCCGCGGATGCAGTGTAATTCAATCCCCACTGAACGCCCAGCTGCCTTGAGAACTGAAGCGTTGCCTGAACAATTCTGGACTCAATAAGCACCTGTGGGGTTCTTGTATCAAGGCTGTTCAACAGAGCAGAGATCTCCTCCACCCTTGAAGGGATGTCCGTAACCAATATGCTGTTTGTACGGACGTCTATTTTCATGCTTCCTCTGCCGGTCATCAGGGGGTCCGCTAAAGTCTGCAGATCCTCGGCTTTTGCATAGCTTATAAATACCTGCTTCGTGATCAAAGGTTCAAGTTCTTCTTTCAGCTGATTATCTTTTCTTAAATTCGCCTGTCTTGTTCTTAATTCTCCCAGGGGTGCGACTTTCAGAATATTGTCCTCTACTATCCCCCCTAAACCTGCATCCTCAAAAATGATCTCCAAAGCCTGGTCCCACGGCACTTCACTTAATCTGATTGTTGCCTCTCCCCTGACACTTCTTGCAATAACGATGTTGAATCCACCTATATCGGCTAAATTTGTGACTACGTCCCTGACGTCAGCGTTCTTAAAATCAATGGAAATAAGATCTCCTTTGTATTTCTTTGGCTCACCCGGCGCCGCAGCATATCTGAAATCAAACGCCCACAGATGGTGCGCGCTGTCTGCACTGTAAGTGGAAACCGCCGCTTCTTCTTCATCCAGAACTGACTGTTCAAAATTTATAGTCAACCTGTCCACGCTCTTAACCAGATCGTATGTAACGTCTTTATCTTTTTTAAACTCAACAATGACCAACACGTCATTTTTTTTCTCAGGGTCGTTAAAGGAGGATATGTACTGCACGGGACTGTTATACTCAGTGACGTCCCGGGACACGCTCAGTTCCTTGGGAAGAGCAACGTCGGTCAGTCTAAGAAACACCCTGCCTTTTTTATCCAGCATCTGTTCATAGTTCACTTCAGACCTCGTGTCTATAGTTACAACACCTATCCCGTCACTTGCCTTGAAAGCTATGGACTCCACTATGTTGAGATCGGTCTGCTTTAAATACACGGTCAGTTTGTCCGCGCTCTGAACCAGTTCATGCTCCACGTACTCTTTGTAATCCGGCTTGTACTCTATCACTACCAGCAGGTCATCCGTTCTATCAGAATCCTTGAAAGATGATATGAACCTCACGGGACTGTCCTTTCTGGAAACATCCTCTGCTAACTGATGTCTCTGAGCAGATGCAACGCCCTTTAACCTTAAAGACAACCTTCCACCTTTACCCGCCACCTGTTCATAATCCACCGCGGACTCAGTGTCTATGGTTACTATGCCTACCCCGTCGCGTGCATTAAAGTTTATGGACTCCACTATGTTGAGATCGGTCTTCTTTAAATACACGGTCAGCCTGTCCGCGCTCTGAACCAGTTCGTGCTCCACGTACTCTTTGTAATCCGGTTTGTACTCTATCACTACCAGCAGGTCATCCGTTCTATCAGAGTCCTTGAAAGATGATATGAACCTTACGGGACTGTCCTCTCTGGAAACGTCATCCGGCAATTGAAAGTTCTGACTGAAAATAACGCCCTTTAACCTTAAGGACAACCTGCCGTCCTTACCTGCGACCTGCTCATAATCAACGGCAGACTCAGTGTCTATGGTTATGATGCCTACCCCGTCGCGTGCATTAAAAACTATAGACTCCACTATATTGAGATCAGTCTTTTTTAAATATGCTGTTAACTTGTCCGCGCTCTGAACCAGTTCATGCTCCACGTATCCTTTGTAATCCTGCTTATATTCTATAATTATCATTAAGCTGTCCTGCTTTAGCGGGTCCTCGAAGGAAGATATGAACTGCACGGGACTGCTTTGATCAGTAAGGCTGCGGGAGACCTGAAACTCCTGACTGGGAACGACACCTTTTAACCTCAGCGATAATCTGCTTTGCCCATCAGGCACCACTTCATAGTCCACGGGAGTTTTCGTATCTATCGTTACGATCCCCACCCCGGTTTCAACTCTAAAATCTATTGACTCTACTACATTAAGGTCTGTACCTGAAGACTGCTGTGCCGAAGAAACTTCCGGGAGGCTCCAAAACAATAAAACGAACAGGAACAAAGTGCTGCAGGTCTGAAATAAAGTTCTCTTTTTTACTGGATATAACCACATGTCTTTTTCACCAACTATTATAAAATGCACCAATGTAACGGATATATAAAATTTAGCAAATCATTTATAAAAATTTCTGCAAAACTTTAATTATCTTCCACTATATAATCTAAAACTGACTCCTTTTCTCTCGGTACCAATCTGCCAAGATCATCTTCCGTATATACTTTTTCCTTTACCACGAGACCATTGCTGTTTACAGCTGTGATCTTTCCACTGTTATTGCCAATTTCATCGTTCCTGCCTAGAAAGTGAGAATTTTTCTCAGGGTCTATTACAAGAGCTTTGGACTTGCCCTTTTCTCTTATAACTATACCGACAATTTTGTACTTGTCTAAAGGAAAACGTTTTATGGCCGGGACATCCTCTGATAAAGGAGCATTTCCTTTCAGTGTTGTTCTCAGCTTTATGAACGGCTTAAAGGGATCCCGTGCATTGACGGCGGCACCGTCCCCATCCAGTTCGGAAGCCTCAGTAAAATGGCCACCACTGAACAACAAAGCAAGCATTAGAATTTGTATTAACCTGATCATGTTTTTATAGGAAGGCTCATTTCTCAATTAATTTGAAAGTAACAACGGACAGGTCTGCATCCAGGGTAACGTCCCTGAACTCAGAGGACACCGTTTTCAGGGTAAAATCCCTTATATTGACAATTCTCGGCAACTCCGAAACTATTTTGAAAAAGTCCACAAGCTCCCAGTAGCTGCCTCTGACGTTCATCTTGATCGGTATCTCGGCGTAAATCCCTTTATCTCTCTGACCCTGAGGATGGAACCTTTTAGGTTGAAGTCCGGACAGGGAAACCGCGGAATAAACATTGTCTATCAGGTCCGGCATCTCATCCTCTTCCGGCAACTTGACCGCCAGCTGCCTGAAAGTTTTCTCTAATCTCTTGTTTTCCTCACTGAACTTGGACAGATTGGTCTTTACCACTCTTAGTTTGGTAAGCCTGCTCTCTTGACGTCTCAGGTTGCTGAGCAGGTCCTGCATCTGCTGATTC
>CAZUNK010000139.1:0-15900 GCA_964622285.1 uncultured Spirochaetia bacterium | reverse complement strand
ACAGGTGCTTGAGGTAATGAGCGAGAACAGAATGATAGATGTTTCCGAAGAGATATGCTTTTCTGTAATAGAGATGAAAACCGCCTCGCTTATCGAAAGCTGCAGCAGAATAGGAGGAATACTGGCAGGTTCTGAAAATGGCTTTATTGATGCACTGTCAGGTTACGGGGTTAACATTGGTATTGCCTTTCAGCTTATTGATGACGCGCTTGATTACTCCTCTTCGGAAGAGGTATTTGGTAAGCAGGTCGGGCAGGATATTCTCGGATGCAAGATGACCCTCCCTCTTTTTTACTCAATGCAGAAAGCCTCATCGGCAGAAAAAAGCAGAGCGCAGGAAGTACTTACAAATAACGATCCTGACGAACACAGAATTAATGACCTGCTTGATATTGTGAAAAAATACAAAGGCGTTGAAATAACCAAAGACGTGGCAAGAGAGTACATTGACAAGGCAAAAAGATCAATTAACGACATATCAGACAGTAAGTACAAGGTATCTCTTAACTCACTTGCGGATTTTGTTATAAACAGGGTGAACTGAGCTTTTTATCTATCGTTAACCGGTTACGGCAGCTGCCATCTACCGTGCCTCTGATCATTCACATCTATTTAATGTTGTATATCCAGTATCCGGCAAGCCCGATTATAGAGGCAAACATACAGAGATAAAAAACGGCGCCTCCCCAGCCGGGCTTTGGAAAGAAATAAGCCCCTCCTATGGTGGAGATTAGAATAAGGAGCATTAAAAGAACAAAACAGTTTTTTCCCGTCATGATTTTCGGCTGTCACCAGAAGTTGTCCAGTCTTCTCGATACTGCACTTTTGTTAACACCTTTATATTAAACCAGCCTGACGAACTGCACCGGAACCAGCGTGGTTTTCTCTATGTTCTTTCCGTTTTTTGTAACCAGCTGTAACCGCTGCAGGTTTTTGCCAACTGGTATGATCATAGAACCTCCTGAACTTTTCAGCTGATCAGTTAAAACAGCTGGTACATCCTCCGTAGCCGCAGATACAACTATTGCGTCATACGGAGCGCCTTCAGGAAAGCCGCCGCGGCCGTCCCCCGTTTTGAATTTTATATCCCTGTATCCGGTCAGACGAAGTGCCCTTCTGGCCCCTTGGGCAAGCTGCTCTATAAGTTCAACCGTATACACGTCGCACCCCAGCTCGGAAAGAACGGCAGTCTGATAACCTGAGCCGGTTCCGACCTCAAGCACCCTGTCTCCATTTTTTAAATTTAACTTCTCAAGCATATAAGCAACCACAAAAGGCTGCGATATCGTCTGTGAGTGGCCTATCGGCAGAGGAATATCACTATATGATTTATCCCTGTGTTGGCCGGGCACAAAATGATGTCTTGGCACTGCCAGGAAGGCGGAAAGCAGCTCCTGCTGAGCAATTCCTCTGGAGGTCAGCTGCTCGTTGACCATTTTTTCTCTCTCTGATCTGAAACTATCAGGGATGGAACTATCCATAACGTTCAGCGATGATCATCGCAACTTTTCTTTCCCTGCCCCATCTGTAGTTATGGAACTCTCCATTTTTTCTTATTACCCTGTGGCAGGGTATCAGAAATGAAACCGGGTTGCTGGCAACGGCGTTTGAAACGGCCCGCACTGCTTTTGGACGGCCGATGTAATCAGCCAGGTCACTGTAAGTTACAAGCGACCCGCTTGGTATTCTCATCAGGGCCTGCCAAGCGCGCAGCTGAAAAGCCGTGCCTTTCAAGTGCAAACTGATGGAAGGTCTGACGCTGCTTCCGAATATTTTATCAACCAAACCTGAACTAATCTTGTTATTATCCTGCCTGATATCAGCGCTCCTCCATCTGCTCTTAAGGGCATTCAGGCACGGAGTTATATCTTCATCCATATAAAAGCTCAGATGGCATATTCCCTTTTCGGTTACACCTATAAGGCACTTTCCAAACCGGGTGGGGTGGACCCCGTAGTATATATCCGGCCTTTTTTTCGTCTTTCTGATGTCTTTTGACGCATCTGGTTCACATTCACAGGTAAGAGAGAACTTATGATCCTGCCCTTTAACTGACGAGCGGGGTATGAACGGATCAGAAAAGCATCCTCTGGAATCCAGCAGCGTTTTCTTTAAACTTTCTCTGGAAATGAGCTTAATAAGATCCTCTGCTTCTATATCAGACAACGCAGCAGGTGCCCTGGTTTTGCCTGTCACATCTTTGATCCTGCGGGAGTTTACATGCTGATCGGCAAGATACGGCATAGCTCTTGTGATTATTTCGTAGCTGTTCATTGATATCACTAAAGATAAGGGACAATGGACAATTTTACAAACCACTTCCCCGACCGTTTGACTGGCAAGGTTTCTGTTAATTGGATTTTCACGTATAATTAACTTTAACTAATATCCAAACTCCAGAACATTATGAAATATGAAGCCGTTGTTTTTGATCTTGATGGAACGCTGATCGACTCTGCCGCAGACCTTGGTAACGCAGTGAACAGGACGCTTGTTTCCCATGGCTTTCCCTCGCATGAAATAACTAAATACAGGGATTTCATAGGGGACGGAGCGGAAACTATGGTAAGGCGCGCGCTGCCCGAGGACCGCAGAGAGCAAAAAACCGTGCAGCAGTGCCTTTCAGAGTTTCTTGAAGACTATCACGAAAATTTTGACGTTGACACCGTGCTTTATGATGGTATCGCGGACCTTCTGAACATGCTTTCAAGCAAGTCGGTAAAGCTTTCAATCCTTACCAATAAGCCTTATGAAATAGCCATTAAATTTCTGGACTCTCTCTTGTCTCACTGGAACTTTGATATTGTAGTAGGGCAAAAAGACGGACTGCCTAAAAAACCCGATCCCGCCGGGGCGTTCTTTGTTTCCGAGAGGTTAACTATCACCAACGAAAAGATAGTGTATCTGGGTGATTCGGGAATAGACATGCAGACCGCCGTCTCTGCCGGCATGCTGCCGGTAGGGGTTCTGTGGGGATTCAGAAGCAGGGACGAGCTGATAAAAAACGGGGCGAAGTATCTGATAAAGGAACCTTTGGAAATAAGTAACCTGGTCATGTTCTAAGTATGAAAAACGGAAAAAACCTATCCAGCCTGAAGCTGGGAATACTGGGCGGGGGACAGCTTGGCAAGATGCTGTGCCTGGCGGCAGGCAACTGGAATTTAAACACCACCGTGCTTGATCCTGCGCAGGACTGTCCCGCTTCCACAGTATGCACGGAGTTCATAAAAGGAAACTTCCGGGAATACAGTGACGTGGACGCTCTTAGCAGGAAAGTTGACATTGTCACAATTGAAATTGAGCACGTAAACGTTGAAGCCCTTTATTCTTTAGAAAAAAGCGGAATTGACATCCGTCCATCGCCGCAGATCATCTCTGTAATTAAGGACAAAGGCCTTCAGAAAAACTTTTATCGCAGCAACGACCTTCCCACTGCAGATTTTTTTATATACGAGGATAAAGCTCAGGTGAGGGAGAAAGTTCATAATGGAGAGATCAGACTGCCGTTCGTGCAGAAGCTGTGCAGTGGCGGCTACGATGGAAGAGGGGTTCAGGTAGTTGACTCTGAAAGTAAACTGGAAGATCTCCTGGACGGCAGGTGCGTTATTGAAGACCTGGTTGATATTGACAGGGAACTTTCGGTAATTGTTGCCAGAAACAAACCCGGGGAAATGAGATGCTTCAGACCGGTTGAAATGGTTTTTAACCACGAGGCCAATCTGGTTGATTATCTTGTAAGTCCCGCAGACATAAGTGACGAACTGTCAGAAAAGGCTCAGAGCCTGGCAAAAAGAACGGTAAAATCGTTTGATCTGTACGGCATACTATCAGTTGAAATGTTCCTGACAAAAGGAGGAGAGATACTGATCAATGAAGTTGCCCCAAGACCTCACAACAGCGGACATCATACCATTGAATCGTGCATTACTTCGCAGTATGAGCAGCACCTGCGATCGCTTCTGGACCTGCCTCTTGGCAGTACTGATATAAAATCTCCCTCGGTTATGCTAAACCTGCTCGGGGCTCAGGGACATGAGGGACCGGCAGTGTACCGGGGACTGAGCGATTGTCTGAAAGTTGAAGGCGCCAGCGTTCATCTGTACGGAAAGAAGACAACAAGGCCCTTTAGAAAAATGGGGCATGTGACCATACTGGACGCAGATATTGAAAGTGCGGTTGAAAAAGCACATTATATTAAACAGACTTTACAGGTAACGACATGAAGAAAGCAACTGTCAGCATTGTAATGGGGTCTGACTCGGACATGGAAGTAATGAAAAAATCAGCCGAGTTCCTCAATGAACTGGGCGTGCCGAACGAGATGACCATAGTTTCTGCTCACCGCACCCCTGAACGTCTTTTCAACTTTGCTAAAAATGCCGAAAAAAACGGGGTCAGGGTTATAATTGCAGGAGCAGGCGGAGCTGCGCATCTGCCTGGAATGATCGCTTCCATTTCGTCCGTTCCCGTGATCGGGGTTCCCATCAAATCCTCAAACTCAATTGACGGATGGGATTCTGTGCTGTCAATTCTGCAGATGCCGGCGGGCGTACCGGTGGCAACCGTGGCACTTAACGGGGGAAGGAACGCCGGCATTCTTGCCGCTCAGATACTTGGCGCTTCAGATCAAAAGCTGAGACAGAAAATAACGGATTTTAAAAAAGATCTGTCTGACGAAGTTATTAAAAAAGCTGACAATATTTAACCAGGTCCTGAAAACAGGTCGTAGATTCCAATTATGTTAGTTCTGAAAATAGTTTTTAGAAAGATATTGATTTATTGTAATGAACTGCTTTCAAAACTGTCTTATGCTCTAAATAGATTTATTTACAGGGTAAAAAGATTTGAGAGTTTATATGACCCATACTACGGCTGCTTTAAGAGAAAAGATGGCAAATTAAATTCTACTCCTGTTGAAGTTGAAGTCGGAAATTATTTCTACTGGTTTGTGAGGCTGGTAAAACCCACGTATATATTAGAAACCGGGACAAATATTGGTTATTCCACAACTCAACTTGCCCGCGGACTACACGATACATCAGTAAACGGGGAAGGTAAGATCTTTACAATTGACCCAGTCAAGCATATTCATTTATGGTCAGATCAGTCAGACCTTAATGATAGGATCGTCTTTATTCAGAAATTAAGCAGGGACGTTACAAATGAAGACCTGGATTTTAATAATTTTGACCTTCTCGTTCTTGACTCAGACCATACTTATAACAGTGTTATGAGTGAACTGATCCAGTTTGAACCGCTGTTAAAACCTGGTGGATATATTTTAATGCATGACTCTTTCTACTTTGACGGCGTAGGAGCAGCTGTAAAACAGCTAATGCAAAATGAGAGATTTGAGGTTGTAACTTTGGAAACCCCGCGAAAACATGGCAATCCAGAATTAAGGTGCTGTGGTCTGACAGTAGTATACAAAAAATCCAGCGGACCAGAAAACTTAATGTATGAAACAGAATATGATAACTGGAAAATTGGTGATCCCGAATCCACTCCCTTCATAAGATAAAACTGAAGATAAAAAACCGCCGGGAAGCTCTGTCTGGACGGATAAAGATCAGCTGCTTTGTTCATTTGCAATGCTTTTAACTGACAAACAAAAAGTTTTCATTAATGAGCACAGAGTGGCACGCCTGTCGACCGTTGATGATAAAGGCCGTCCTCATGTTGTACCGGTGGTTTACGCCTTCAGCGGAAAAGAGATATATACTCCCATTGACGGCAAACCCAAGAAAGTCTCACCTGAAAAACTTCAAAGAGCGGTAAACGTTCGGCAGAATCAGTCGGTCTCCCTGATAATTGACGATTACTCAGAACAGTGGAAAGATCTGGCATGGCTACAGATCAGGGGAAAAGCAAAGTTAATAACCAAGGGTGATGATTACAAGGCAGGGGCGGCGCTGCTTATGAAAAAATACCCTCAGTACGGTGAGATGAACATAAATATAAGCGCAGTGATCATCATTTCACCTACAAAAATCCTGAGCTGGCAGGTTTAAATATCGCGCTTTAGAAGGAAAATGAAATTTGACATAGGCTCTTTATATTGTAATCATAAAGGTACATTGGATATAATAAAGGCAGGTGCTCAATGAATAAATTGAACTCATTAACTAACTTCTTTTATAAGGCTGATTCCATCAGGTGTGGAGTTTTCTTTTTCGGGCTGATATTACTATTGGTCTTTCTATCTGCGCCCAGCAGTTCCTATTCAGTTGAACCAAGAGTTTTTGACAAAAGCACGCTGAAGGGGGACAGGGAGTCAGCTACCAGAAAAGGCAGCCTTTACACGTGGCAGGATGGGGATATCACCAGAAAAGTATGGGTCCAGCCGGAGCTGACCGTGCAGAAGAACAGTCTGAACACGTCCAAGGATGAGATCATTAACAAAAGCGGGCAGCAGAGCATCGTCAGAAAGCAGTCTCGTCACGGGCAGGACGCTCAGCCCGTCTTCAGGGGACAGTCAGGACAGTTAATGACGCTCCCGGGCGGCGTTATACTTGTTTTTGAACCTGAACAGGGACGTGAACAGATAGAATCATTCTTTGCGGAAAATGGCATTTCTTCGGACAGGGTTTCAGAAATGAACTTTACCAGGAACTCTTTCTTTGTAAAAACCGACGCTGGATTTGCATCGTTGAACTTGGCAAATCAGCTGGCCGGGGAAGAAGGAGTGAGGCTGTCAAGTCCCAACTGGTGGAATGAAGTAACGACCAAATAATATACAGAAGAATTCAAACCCCGTTCCCTGCCAGGCAGTTTTTATCTACAGGACGTCAGTTGTTTTTCGTCCATTCAGTCTCACTTTCCTCAGGTCTGCTTTCCTCGGACACTATTCTCTGAACGGCTTCGTTGTAAAGTCTTAAGTACTCCTCAATACGGTCATGTATCTCTTTTTCCATTGATTCAAGTCTGTCGGCATATTTATCGGTCAGCTTTATCTGAAGTTCGGCCAGCTCCCTTATTTCCTTTTCCGAAGTATTTTTCTCCAGTACCTGAGTGATGATCTCAATGATCTTTGGATACAGATCCGGAGCATCATCCTGCATTCTGGCTTTAAGAGAGGATTCCCAGGTAAAGTACTTGTGCATAGCAAAGTTAAAAGGATCTATCTTCATCTCACTTCTAAGCTCTATTATCTTCTTTATAAGATCAGTGGTTTTCTTCATCTTATTGTCAGTTCCGTAAACATAGCTGTTTATTAATACCCGGCTACCTCCGGCTTTTTTGAAGTCAGCTTTAACTTTTTACCCTTGTGGAACAGAGTAACTTCCTCGCCTTTAACCAGGCTGTACTTTACTTTTTTTCTGCTGATCTCCACCTCTACTGTGCAGCCTTTGAATGTTACGGGGAATTTCAGCTGCTTTATCTGCGGAGGAACGCTGGGATCAAAGCCAAGTGTTCCGCCGGTACTTGTCATTCCGGCAAAGCCAAAAACAAACACCATCCACGTCCCTGCCATGGAGGCAATGTGGCATCCATCTTCAACGTTCCCGGCAACGTCCGCAAGGTCCATTAATGCGGCTTTCTCCGCGTACACAAATGCTTTTTCATGATACCCTATCTTTGAAGCAACTACGCTCTGAATGGGAACTGAGAGAGAGGAGTCGCCCGTTGTAATCGGATCATAGTAATCAAAGTTTCTCTTCACATCATCTTTGGAAAATCTGTGGTTCAGAAGAAACATCGTTAACACAACGTCCGCCTGCTTGATTACCCGCTGTCTGTAGATCACCAGGGGATGAAAATTTAACAGCAGGGGATATTTATCCATGGGAGTATTTTCAAAATCCCACTCTTCCTTGTTCAGAAATTCATCGTCCTGCGGATGGATCTTCATCTTCACGTCGTACGGAATGTACATGCTTTCCACCGCCTTTTGCCAGGTGTCCAGTTCGGAGATATCAAGTTTCGTCTTATATGTAAGACTTGCAAATGCCTCGGGCTGCGTCTTTTGCATCTTTTCAATGGTCTTTATTGCAAATCTCATGTTTTCCTGTGCCATTAAGTTCGTATACAGATTGTTGTTGACCACCGTGTTGTATTCATCCGGTCCCGTAACGCCGTTAATGCAGAACCGCCCGTTCCTGCTTTTTGAATAAAATCCCAGGTCCGCCCACAGCCTTGCCGTCTCCACCAGCATTTCCGCCCCGTATTCAAAAAGGAAATCATAATCCCCCGTGGCGTTAACGTATTTCTTCAGCGCGTAAATTATATCGGCGTTAATGTGGTACTGAGCGGTTCCTGCTGCATAATAGGCGGAAGCTTCTTCTCCGTTGATCGTTCGCCACGGAAACATCGCTCCTTTCTGGTTCAGCCTTCTGGCGTACTCTCTTGCCTTATCCAGCATTCCGTGTCTGAAGGTCAGGCAGTTTTTGGCTATCTGAGAGTTCGTGTAAACAAGAAAAGGTAAAAGAAATATCTCTATATCCCAGAAATAATGTCCTTCATAGGCCTGTCCCGTCAGTCCCTTGGCGGGAACTCCGGCAGTTTCAACCCTTGCGGTAGCCTGACAGATGTGAAACAGGTTGAACCTTACCGCCTGCTGCATCTGTTCCGTGGAAAAATCAGGATTTGATTTGTAAAGCTTGACCTCAATGTCGCTCCTCTTCCAGAAATCATCAAGGTATTTCTGCTGTCCCTTCAGCAGGTCCTTAAAACCGAACTTCTTCGTTCTGCCAAGGGACCTTTCCGCTCTGGCGGCCAGTTCCTTGGGAGAGTGTGGGGCCGTTATAGTGGTATGGTAGGTCATGTATTTGGTCAGATTGATCTCCTCTCCCTTCCGTGCATCAATCATATAGGTAACCCCTCCCCTGTCCTCCTCACAGCTGCTTGTGTAGGAATACGAACATTTGGTTTCAATGTCGTGATCTATGCCCACTGCAAGCCCAAGGCCGCTGTTTTTTGCAAAATGGCACAGTACCAGCCTGCTGTCGTTCACATAATGGAGCTCAGGTTGAAGAACTCTGTAGTCAAATCTTCTTGACTGTCTTGGGTCCGACTCCTGGTGATGATGATTGTTTGAAGCGTTTACATTACTGACCACTTCGGACATTATGACCACCGGCGCATCCGCGTTCAGTACGGTAACGCTGTAGGAAACCGCGGCAAGGTGGCGATGTTGAAAAGATATAAGCCGCTTTGATCTGATAAGCACCTTTTTCCCTGAGGCGAGTTTCCATATCACCTCCCTGTCAAGCGTGCCGCGCTTCATATCCAGTACCCGCTCAAACTTCTGGAGTTTTGCCGTGGGAAGATAAAAAGGCTCATCGTCGACGTAAAGCCTTATTATCTTTGAATCCGTTACGTTTATGATCGTCTGACCGGTTGTGGAAAATCCGTAGGCCTTCTCCCCGTAGACTATTGGCCAGGACTCGTAAAATCCATTGATAAAAGTCCCGTTCTCAACGTAAGGGGCGCCTTCTTCAAAAACGCCTCTCATTCCAAGATAGCCGTTGGATATGGAAAATATGGACTCGGTACGGCCAAGCAGTTCCGGATAGAATTTTTTTTCTATTATTTTCCAGGGATCGGCAGGGTAGATGTGTTGCGGCAGCTCAACTATTATTCCGTGTATCATCTCAGTGCTCTCGTTGGGATATTAAGTCAGATATATTTATAATTCAGTTTTTTCTTACTTTCAAAAGATTTTTTATAAAGTGAATTCTCCCAGGTCTCTGACCACTATATCAGCGCCGTTGCGTAAAAGTTCATCTTCGTTGCCTTTTCGTGCAATACCTATTACCAGTCCGAATTTGCCGTTTCTGCCGGCCTGAACGCCTGATATGGCATCTTCTATCACCGCTGCTCTGTCTGGTCTGACCTCAAGCAGATCCGCAGCTTCAAGGAAATACTCAGGTGAAGGCTTTCCCTCAAGCCCCTTTTCCGCCGCGGTCCGCCCGTCAACCCGGACGGGAAAAAGACAGGCAATCCCTACCGAGTCCAGAACGGCTTTACAGTTACGACTTGAAGATACGATTGCCGTCCTGATGCCCGTTTGTATTATATGTTCTACAAACTTCACAGAACTTTGATATACCTTGACTCTGCCGTTTTTTATGGCGGTGGTAACCAGTTCATTTTTTCTGTTGCCAATCCCGTAGATGCTCTCCTGCGACGAGGGAGAGTCCGGCTGGCCTTCTTCCAAACTTATGTTACGGGAGGCTAAGAAATCTCTTACGCCCTGGTACCTCGGCTTACCGTCAACATAAAGCAGGTAATCTGATTCAGGATCAAAAGGCCTAAACTCACTGCCGGTTTTTTCCGCAAAGTTTTTTAAAAATTCATCAAAGGTCAGTTTCCAGCATGAGGCGTGTATTGTTGCAGAGTCCGTTATTACTCCGTCAAGGTCAAACAGGGCTGCGTCGAACTTTTCGTGCGTTATGGGATTGGGGGTTTTCACCATATAAGTTTCACTTATTGCTTCTGCCAACTTGCATGCGCTGCTCCAGTTATTGTATCATAGTTAATTAACAAACAAGAGTAGACATTGTTCTGGAGGGTTAACACATGAGGCTTAAAGGTAAAACCGCTTTAATAACCGGTGGTAGTGAAGGAATTGGAAGATCAACGGCACTGCTGTTCTGTAAGGAGGGAGCAAAAGTTGGAATTATGTCAAGGACTTCCAGAAACCTGAAAAAGGTCGTTTCACAGGCAAAAGGAAAAGGTGAGATCAAGGCTTACTCAGGAGACGTTTCAAAAGAGACCGATGTTAAAAAAACGGTAAGAAGTTTTTATAAACAGTTTGGAAAAATTGACATCCTGTTCAACAATGCCGGGATCCTTGAAGGTGGAACGGTGGTTACAACCTCAAATGAGGTCTGGAACAGAACTATGGATATAAACGTAAAAGGCGTCTTTTTAATGAGCAAGCACGTTGTTCCCCTTATGGCAAAGCACGGCGGTGGGTCCATAATAAACAACTCAAGCGTCCTGGGAATAGTGGGAATGGAGGACTGTATGGCGTACAACGCGTCAAAAGGTGCCGTACGACAGATCACGCGAAGCATGGCACTTGACCATGCAAAGGACAACATAAGGGTTAATTCCGTCTGTCCCGGCTACATAAAAACAAAGATGGACGTTGAATTTATGGGAAATCCGCCGGATGCAGAAGAGCAGCTTGATAAGATCGCCGCGGACATGATCCCGATGGTCAGAAGAGCTGAGCCCATTGAAGTTGCTCAGTCAGTTCTTTTTCTTGCCTCGGATGAATCAAAGTACATAACCGGCTCGGACCTGGTGATTGACGGGGGATGGACGGTTCTGTAGAGCCATTTAACTATAACAAGCGTATTTATTTATATGCTAACAATAAAATCTATTCAAACAGTTGGCTAAGTGGGAGAAGAACGCTAATATCTACTTACAAGGAGAATGTGACAAGGTGAGTATATTTAATACACTAATCCCCGATTTGCTGACTTCCGCCAAATCAGTCTGGGATATTTCCGGGAAGTCAATAACTAAATTAAATTATAATTTGCATGGACTTGATGATAACAAAGCTATGATTCAAGATTGGAAAATGGTAGGGGATGATATGAAAATTGCTTTCCGCTGCATGGACGACGAAATATTCTACAATCCTGAACTGCAGGAATAAAACGAGATACAAAGAAAAATCAACCTCTCTTCATTAACAGCACTGATGTTAATTCTCTACCCTTTTTGTTAGAACATACTGGTCTATACAAAAGCCAAGTCTCGGCAAAACTTGGTCACATAAGTTATTACCACTTCTGTAAGACTTATATTCGTCTCTATTATTTTTGAAGCTTTGTTTCATCCACACCACCCTTCATAATCTAAGCAGCAGCCTTGCCCTGAATAAAATAAATTCTAAAATGTGGTATTATGATTTCTATAAACTAAGCAGACCAAACACACTGAAATGAACAAAACAAACTTAACAGCAACGACGACTTTAAAGCCACTGCAGAAGCAAAAACCAGTCCCGGTCCAGGACATTCAGTTCTTTGTGAAGTTGATACAGATGAACGCTGTGGAACTAAATAACTATATAGAAGATCAGTTAGCCGAAAACCCCACTCTTGAGGAATCAAACGAGAATGAAAAAGAACAGTCTGATAACGAATTTGGAGAGACGTCTTTTTCTGACTCAGGCAGTTCAGTTAACGATCACAGAGATGACCTGCTGTCCATCTTTTCAAAAATTGAGGAGATCGAGAAAGTAGAAGGCTACTTAACGAACAACTACAACGATGAACTTCCTCACTCCCCCGATCTCTTTACGGACGCCGCCGAAGAGGAAACATCCTGGGAAAGCACGGTTTCAAAATCACAGTCCCTGTATGAATATATAAACTGGCAGCTTGACGTGTCTGATCTTACCGGCCATGAACGCAGAATAGCCAGACTGATAATCGGAAACATAAATGAAGATGGATATCTGGAAACAAGTATAGAGGATCTGATCGTAGGCTACATTACCAGCCAGGTCATCAGAAAAGATCAGGGCGGGACAGCTGACCATATAAGCAGAGAAGACGTACTGAGCGTTCTGCATAAAATCCAGACCACTTTTGATCCCACAGCAATAGGCTCAACGTCTCTGGAAGAATGCCTGAAAATACAGGCGCGTCAGCTCGGGTACACGGACGACTCACCAATGATCAGAATAATTGATGAACACCTTGAAGAGCTGAGCACAGAACAGTACGAGAAGGTGTCAAAGTCCCTTTCAGTTGATGTTAAGGAGATTAAAAAACTGCATAAAGTCATATCAAGTCTGGAATCCAAACCGGGAAGACCTTTTTACGCAAAAGACGCTCAGAAATCCATTGTACCTGAGTTTTTCCTGTACAAGATCAAAGATGAGTTTCAGATACAGTTCAATAAACCCTTTCCCAAGCTGAGGATAAGCAGTTACTACCGCAATCTGCTCAGAGATCAGAAAGACCTGAATCCCGACACTCAGAAATACATAAAGGAAAAACTGGAGGGCGCAAGAAGATTTCTCAAATGCTTTGAAGAACGGGAGAGGGTGCTGAGAAAAGTAGTGGAACGGATCACGGAAACGCAGAAAGAGTATTTTGAACGCGAGGGAGGACATCTAAAGCCGTTGAAGCTGAAGGACGTTGCAGAATCAGCCGGCATTCACGTGTCAACGGTAAGCCGTATAACAAGGAACAGGTACATTCAGACCCCAAGGGGAACGTTTGAGCTGAAGATGCTTTTCTCAAGAGGAGTTGACACCCCCACGGGAGACAAAATCTCATCTGAGGAAGTAAAATCGATCATTAAAGAGCTGATATCAAACGAAAATCCCGGAAATCCTTTCTCCGACAGTTATATATCAAAAGCTCTTGAGAGCAGGAACATTAAAGTGTCAAGAAGAACTGTTGCAAAGTACAGAATGGTGCTTAAAATACCATCTTCGTCAAAAAGAACAAAGAAAAGGGAGGCTTAATATGAAAGTCAAGGTTAACGTCACAACGAGACATCTGGACGACAGGAACAGATCAGCACAGCTGAGAAAGTATGCAATGAAAAAGCTGCCGAGGGTTGAAAGATACATGAAGGTTGATTACGAACCAAGCGACATAAAACTGATGCTTGAAACTGAAAATTTCAGGAACATTGCGGAGATCATGGTAAACGACGGGAATTTTAAAGCCACTGCCACCGTTATTGACGAAGATCATTTTGCATCAATTGATAAGGTCATTGATATAGTAATCAAGCAGCTGAGACGTAATCAGGACAAAGTAACCTCGGGCAAAAGGAGAAATCTGCGCACTCAGAAAATAAAAAACCGCAGTGAGCAGGAAAAACAGATCCTCAGCAGAATTACAACGAAAAGATTTCCTTTAAAACCAATGTCCCTGTCGGAAGCAAGGCTTCAGCTGGACATTTCCGCTGATAACTTCGTTGCGTTCAGAAACAGCGAGGAAAACGGGGAGATAAACGTACTTTACAAAGACAAAAAGGCAGAGCTCTTTCTCTTAAAACCATAGAAAAAACGATAGCTATGAAAATTACTGAATTAATAAGCGACAGTTCAATAATGCTGAACCTGCAGGCCACCTCAAAACAACAGGTACTTGAAGAGATCTCCAAGTTCGCGGCGCTCAAGGCCAATCTGCACCAGGTAAAAATACTTGAGGTGCTGAAAGAACGGGAAAGCATCTGCAGCACCGCAATTGACGAAGGAATAGCGATTCCTCATGGCAAACTGCCGGGAATAAACCGCATCACCTGCATCCTTGCACGAAGCAGTCAGGGAGTTGACTTTGATTCTCTGGATGCAAAGCCGACGCATATTTTCATCCTGATGCTCTCCCCGGAGAACTCATCCGGACTTCATATACAGGCGCTTTCAGCCATATCAAGAGTTTTCAGAAGCCTGAGGCTCCGGGAAAATATTCTTAAAGCCAGCTCGGAAGATGAAGTTTACAGTTTAATTACAGAAGAAGATGACCAATAAATTCGAGCATAATCTCACAGTTGGTAAATTCCTGGACCTCCACGGTGAAAAGCTGCTGCTTGAAAACCTGTACAACAAGAAAAAATTAAACAGAGACCTTACTTTAACCTCAGCGCAGAAGCTGGATATCAGGTCAATAAAGAAAAGATCGGCCGTTGGTAAAGGAATCGTCCTGGTAATAGGAAAAACCGTGATCTCCTATATAAATAAACTTGGCAGGTCGCAGCAGAGCCAGGCTCTGAAATTCCTTTCGTCACATAACGCGCCGTTTTTTATCTTCGCACAAGGCACAGACCCCGGCAAAAACGTTAAAGAGCTCTTTAAAGCAGCAGGTCTGCCCGTCCTTTCCTCCGCGCTCCCTATCAGAAAACTTACGACGGAGATCAGTAAAATAATAAACAATCTGCAGGTACCGATGAAAACTTATCACGGCGTGCTTGTGGATATAAACAGCCTTGGAGTACTGATACTCGGGAAAAGTGGCATAGGAAAAAGCGAATGCGCTCTTGATCTTATAATAGGAGGCTGCAAGTTAATTGCTGACGATGTAATTGAGATCAGACGCACGCCTCAGTCAAAACTCGTTGGAACCGGTCCTGATAACATTAAATATTTAATGGAAATAAGAGGAATTGGTATCGTTAACATAAGGGATCTGTTCGGCGCTACCTCGGTTATGGACAAAAGAGAGATAGACATGGTGGTGGAACTTGATCACTGGGACACCAAAAAGGAATATGAACGGCTGGGAATTGAAACCACCTCATACAGTATAATGGATCTGGAAATACCCTACGTTATGATCCCTGTAAGTCCCGGAAGAAACATCGCCACGGTAGTGGAAGTAGCGGTAAGAAATCAGATACTTAAAAACAGCAGCATGGAATACTCTGCGGTCAAACAGATATGGAAATAGTTATACTGAGCGGTTTATCAGGCTCCGGCAAGAGCACGGCGATCAAATTCCTGGAGGATCTTGGCTACTTCTGCATTGACAATCTTCCAACTCCTTTAACCACCAGGTTCATAGACCTGTGCGAAGACCCTGAAGTCAACTTCACAAAAATAGCGCTGGGAATTGATATCCGGACCAAGGACACAGATACTTTAAAGAACTTTTCTCAGCTAATTAAACTTATCAGACAGAGAGTTAAAAACGTTAAGATCGTATTTCTGGAATCAAAGAACGAAGTACTGATAAAAAGGTACAAGGAAACAAGAAGAAAGCATCCGCTGTCCAACGATGGAAATATTCTTGAAAACGTGGAGAAGGAAAAAAAACTGCTTGAGCAGGTCAGGGAACTTGCAAACTACATAATAGACACTTCCGAGTATAACATTTATGAACTGCGCGACCACATCAGCTCTATATTTACCAGCTCTGATGAGGACAGAATGTCCCTCAGCATAACGTCCTTCGGTTTTAAGCACGGCTACCC
>CAZUNK010000138.1:0-3461 GCA_964622285.1 uncultured Spirochaetia bacterium | reverse complement strand
AAATAGAGCATTGTATCAATGTAAAAATCCTATTATTTTTTCCATCTTCATGCCCCGTGATCCCTTAAGCAGTATAAAATCCTTGTCTTTGGCGTTTGCAATAATGTGTTTTGCGGCTTCCTCGTGCGTCTTAACGTGCAGATTGTCCACTTTACCTTTAAGTTCCTCGTTTATGAACTTTGAGTTCTCTCCGTAAGTTATTACCAGGTCTATGTTCAGATCTTTTATGTGCCTGCCAATTCCTTTATGCTCATCGCAGCTGCTGAGCCCGAGTTCAAGCATATCTCCCAGTACAGCGATCACCTTGTTGTCGTTTTTAAATCTGGAAAGTTCAGTAAGAGCATTGGACATGGAATCAGGGTTTGCGTTGTAGGAGTCGTTAATGACCCTGAATCCGTAATGGGTATCTATTATCTCAAGTCTCATGCTTACCGGACTGTACGTTTTAAGCCCCTCCAGTATCTCTTCCATAGAATACCCCAGTGAACACGCTATCCCTGAGGCGCAAAGAGCGTTCATAACGTTGTGTGTCCCGATGCCTTTTATTTCAGTTTCAGCGGACTTTCCGCTTATGTTCAGATTGAAACTTATGGATGTGGTCCCTATGCTTCTTATATTATCAGCGTGTATATCAGCGCTCTTATCATTTAGACTATAGCTGATTTTGCGGCAATTAAGTCCGGAGGCGATTTTATTTATATAAGGGTCGTCCATGTTTACGATAAAGTGGTTGCTTTCATCAAATTTTTCAACCAACTCTCCCTTTGCTTTTGCCACGCCTTCAAGGGTTTTCATCTTTTCCAGATGTCCTCTTCCAATGTTCGTTATAGCTCCTACGTCAGGCTGAGCTATGCTGGTAAGTTCCCTTATCTCTCCAAAGTCGTTCATTGCGATCTCGGCAACGCAGACTTCGTGGCTGTCGCTCAGATCAAGCAGGGTGAGCGGAAGTCCGAGGTGATTGTTCCTGCTGCCCATGTTCTTTAATACGTTCTTTTTTATGGACAGAATGCTCGCAGTTATCTCTTTTGTCGTTGTTTTACCGTTCGTGCCGGTTATACAGACAACTTTGAGCCCTTTACAACGATTTCTCCATGCGTTTGCAACCTTTCCAAGTGCTTTAACGGTGGAGCCTGCCTTCATGATCGTTTTATCACCTTTTATTTGTAAATTTTCAGGCACATGCTCAAGTATCACGCCGCCTGCTCCTTTTTCAAAAGCCTCGTTGATAAAGTCGTGACCGTCAAACTGCTCTCCTTTTATCGCAATAAAGAGGTCTCCCGGAGCTGTTTTTCTGCTGTCAGTTGATATGTTGCCGAAGTGTCCCGTCATAGTCCCGCCCGCCACTACTTCGCAGCCTGATGACTTTATTATAAACTCTTTTTCAAACATCTCCGTCCCTACAAGCCGCTTAGAATTTTTTCTGCAACCTCTCTGTCGTCAAAATCGAATTTTTCATTTCCGATGATCTGATAGTTCTCATGCCCCTTGCCGGCTATCAGAACAATGTCGCTTTTTCCTGCAAGTTCAATTGATTTTTTTATGGCTTTTTCTCTGTCAATGATCTTCAGATAGTTATCACAGGCCGGCGTTAAGGACTTTATCCCGGTCTCAATTTCGTCAATGATCTTTTCAGGGTCTTCAGATCTTGGATTATCTGAAGTTAATATCACGTAATCGGAGAACTCACAGGCGATCTTTCCCATCAGGCTTCTTTTGTCCTCATCCCTGTCCCCTCCGCATCCCACGACCGTGATGATCCTGGTTTTTCTTAAGGACTGAAGGGTTTTTAAGACGTTCTGGAGTGCATCTGGCGTGTGGGCGTAATCTATGTAAATTTCAAACCCGGCACTGCTTGTGATCTTTTCAAGTCTGCCGGGAATTGTTATGTTCTCTGATATCGCGGATTCAATGCAGGGCAGAGAGGACCCAAGTTCAGATGTGATCGCCACTGCCGTCAGAATATTGTATAAATTATGTGCTCCTATTAAATTTGAATTTATACTTATTTTTTTTCTTCTTACCATCAGTTCTGCCTCTATGCCTTTTCGGGAGAGTTTGTGGCTTACGGAACACACCTCCGTGCTGTCTGATACAAGAGAAAAAATGACTTTCTTACCGGCCGTTTCTGTAATCAGCTCCATGCCGTAATGGTCATCGGCGTTAATTACGGCAAATTTGTTCTTTTTTGAACTTTTTTTTAAAATTTCAGTAAAGAGTTTTTTTTTAGAGTTAAAGTATGAATCCATTGAGGCGTGATAATCCAGGTGGTCCTGGGAAAGATTTGTAAACGCCGCACAGTCAAAACTGCATCCATCAACTCTGTTCAGGTCCAGAGCGTGGGACGATACTTCCATGCACACGTTGCTTACGTTGCTTTTTCTCATGTCATCCAGCAGTCTGGCAAGTTCAATTGAGTCAGGCGTCGTCATTGAAGATGCTGAAGTCTTTCCTGCGTACCTGTTTTCAATAGTTCCGATTATCCCTGTTTTTTTATTCTCCTTCCTCCAGATAGCGTCAACTAAGTTGGTTACGGTGGTTTTACCGTTCGTTCCCGTGACCCCTACCAGGGTCAGATCGTCTGAGGGGTTAAGGTAGTAGTTTGACGCGATAAAAGGCGTGTCTTCTCTTGTGTTTTTCACTTTGACGTAAGTGACATCTTTCCGTAAATGCTCCGGCATGTCTTCTGCAAGTATTGAGGTAGCTCCTTTCTGTATTGCGGAGCTGATGAAGTCATGCCCGTCAAAGTTAGTGCCTTTGATCGCACAGAACATGTAACCTTTCCGGACTTCTTCTGAATTTGAGGTCAGTCCCATCACTTCACTGTGAACATCGCCGCTCACGTCTGAGTAGTTAACATTTTTAAGAACGTCAATTACCTTCATATATCCTGACTTAAAGTGAATGAGCAGATGGTGTCACTTTTTATGGTCTGACCCATTTTCGGAGATTGAGAAACTGCAAATCCAGATCCACTGAACCTTACTTCCACACCTGCTTCATTTGCCCACTTCAGTATGTCTCTTTTACCCTTTCCCACTAAATTAGGCATTAACTTTTCCTGCGCAAACTCCACGTCCGCCGGTACTTCTAAATAGAACAGGGTTTTTTCCGCAATGGATTTGAAAATAGGTGCTGCCACAGATCCTCCATATATAGATTTTTTAGGATTGTTCACAATGACCGCAAGTACAATCTCAGGATTATATGCAGGAGCAAACCCCGCAAAGGAGGCTATATACTTGTTCTCATAGTAACCTCCGGTCTCCAGGTCAGGTATCTGGGCGGTGCCGGTTTTTCCGGCAACCGTATATCCATCGATCTTGGCATTTTTTCCGGATCCGTTCTCCACGACGCTTTGTAAAATTGAGGTTACCTGCATAGCTGTTTCGTAGGAGATGACTTTTTTCAGTATCTCAGGTTTTTTCTGTTTAACCCCGCTGCCGTCCGGTGATGTCACCTGC
>CAZUNK010000137.1:0-10588 GCA_964622285.1 uncultured Spirochaetia bacterium | reverse complement strand
AGCTAAAGCCATAATAAATAAAACTGCAAGAAATGAACTTCTTTTTGATATATTCATAATTATAGTCTCCTTAAAAATTCAATCTGATTTATAATTACACAGCACAGCGGCTATGTCAACAAGTTCTCTTTAATGCTTGAAATGCCTTATTGCCGTGAACACCATGGACATGCCGTGCTCATCAGCGGCCGCAATGGTCTCCTCATCCTTGATCGACCCTCCGGGCTGGACGATCGCGGTAATTCCAGCTTCCGCGGCTTCATCAATACCATCTCTGAAAGGAAAAAAAGCATCTGAGGCCAGTACGGAACCCCGCACGTCCACCTGTGCTTTCATTGCGGCTATCTTTACCGAATCCACCCTGTTCATCTGCCCCGCTCCTATGCCCACTGTCCGTCCGTCTTTTGCAAAGATGATCGCGTTTGATTTCACGTGCTTGCAGACCTTCCAGGCAAACTTCATGTCCGCCACCTCCTGCTCGGTGGGCTGGCGGCTTGAGGCGACCTTAAGGCCCTCAAAATCCTGATCTGACCTTGAATCACCGTCCTGAATAAGCATGCCACCAACAACTTTCTTGAAATCAAACTCGGAAAAGCTGGAGATGTTAGACCCGGGTACCTGCAGTATCCGGATGTTTTTCTTGGATTTAAAAACCTCCAGTGCTTTTTCATCGTATCCCGGAGCTATCACCACCTCCACGAACATGCCGTTTATTTCCTGCGCCGTGGGTTCGTCCACTTCCCTGTTGAAAGCAACTATTCCTCCAAATGCACTGACGGGATCGCACTCCCTCGCCTTAAGGAAAGCCTGAAGCAGAGCTCCGTCAGTTGCAACGCCACATGGGTTGTTGTGCTTGACGACCACGCACGCGGTCTCACTGAACTCCTTCACCAGTTCCAGTGCGGAATTAGCGTCATATATATTGTTTAACGAAAGCTCCTTTCCCCAGAGCTGCTCCGCGTTTGATATGCAGGTGTAGGGCAGGTGTGGCCTGACGTAAAAAGCCCCTTCCTGATGGGGATTTTCACCGTACCTCAGGTCCATCTTTTTCTCCAGATGAAGCGTATAGCTTCTTGGCAGCTTTGAACGCGTTCCATCGTCGTTCAGCGCCGAGAGGTAGTTGGAGATCGCCGCGTCGTAGCGGGCAACGTAGGAAAAGGCCTTTATCGCAAGTCTTACGTTGGTCTTGTCTGTGACCGAGCCATTATTTTTTCTGATCTCTTTAATTACATCTTTATAGTCTTTCGGGTCGGTCACGATGGACACGTCGTTATAGTTCTTGGCAGCTGCTCTCAGCATCGTGGGACCGCCGATGTCAATGTTCTCAATTGCCTCTTCCAGCGTAACGTCCTCTTTTTTTATCACATCTTCAAAGGGATATAGGTTTACCACCACCATATCTATCTGCTTGATGTTGTTGTCCTTCATTTCCTTCTGGTGACCTTCGCTGCTGCGCACCGCAAGAATTCCTCCGTGTATCATGGGATGAAGGGTCTTCACCCTGCCGCTCAGTATCTCACCTGATCCGGTGTACTCAGATATGTCGGTCACTTTGGCTCCGGATTCTCTGATCCGTTTTGCCGTACCGCCCGTTGAAAGTATCTCCACGCCCATTTCATCAAGGCTTTTTGCAAAATCCGCAACGCCTTCTTTATCGGAAACGCTGATTATAACTCTGTTGATCTTTGCCATTTCACACTCCTTTATTTAGCCGTGAACTTAAGAAATTCAAGGGAATTACATACTTTGCTGCCAAAATTAATTTTTAATCTTTTTAGATTACACATTGACGTTCAGGAAATAAAGTTGAGAAACTACAATAACTGATTATTTTTAATACTAATTAATAGTTTTTATGATAAAAGGTTTAAATATAATAAACTAATCAAACGGCACTATATAAGGAGAACATAAAGTGGATAAACCAAAAGCAGTAAAAACCACAGAAGGAATTAAAGACAACATTGAAAGATTTAACAAAGAAATTGAAACGTTAAATAAAGACGCAAGCCCTGACATAAAAGATGTAAAAATAAATAACATTGAATATTGGGTTTATGATACAGACAAATCCCAGTTCGCTCCTTGTAAATTTGTTCAGTGCATAGGAACGACCTTGCGTTTATACAAAAGGTGGCTTCGCATTCAAAAAGAGAAGGGAAACTTTGGAAGTTTTGAAGGAGGTAGAAAAGCACATAAGCGTGTTACAAAAATAACCAAAAAAGAATTTAGAGAAAATGATCACCTTAGAAAAGAACTTGTGAATTGTGCGGAGCAGCAGTTTGGCATACAGCTGGATGCTTTTTATAAAAGTGGAGATAAGAAAGGTAAAAACAAGTGGAAATTTTTAGAGTTATAAAACTCCTGATTAAAGAGAAAGATTGCGTCCGCCTGCCAAAAAAGCTGGACGGATTAAGATCAGGTCATGAGAGATAAAAGCTCTTTATATACAAAAGTCGGTCTGTTCGTCTTAATAACCATACTGACATTCTTCGTTGGGATTTTTATATTCACCGGAGACAAAAAATTCTTTGAAAAAGAGTATTACGTAAAGACCTATTTTGAGAACACGGCGGGACTTCTAACGGGTGCTTACGTAAGGCTTTCAGGAGTGAAGATCGGCAACGTGCACAGGATTGATTTTCCAGGCAGCACGGAGGAAAACTTCGTTGAGGTCACGCTCAGGGTAAACAAACAGGGAGCAATGCGCATCACCCCGGACTCCAAAGCCACAATTCGCACAGAAGGACTGCTGGGAGCAAGCTACATTGAGATCATCCGGGGAAAGCAGCCGTCTTTCAGCGACATCAGCAGGGTGATGGTCATTAAGAGCCATACTCCCCCGGAGTTTCAAAAACTGATCGGGAGCTCCGATGAACTGCTTACGAATTTAATAACAATATCAAATGAACTTAAAATAACCCTGGCCGATATCCGGCAGGAAGAGGGCATGCTTTATAAACTGATATACGACAAACAGTTTGCACGGGAACTATCTGCCACGGTAACTGACCTTGGCAAAGTCTCAAACAACCTGAAGGATATCTCAAAAAGCCTGAGGGACGGAGAGGGAACCCTGGGAGCTCTTTTGATTGATCCGTCAATCCACGACAGGATCAAAGGTGTTTTAGGAGAGGCAGAAAGAAGCAGGTTCATAAGATCCGGCGTCCGGTACCTGATAGAGAAAAACAAAAATGAAAAAGTGGATCAACCATGATACGCCCCTGCGCATAAATATAAAGTTGACACTTCATACGATATTTTGCTACATTACAAAATAGGTCGTAGCAAAAAAATCAATAATTAAGGAGAACAGAAAAATGAAATATTTAAGCAGATGTTCGGTGATTTTTACCCTGGCACTTTTGGCGTTGCTTTTAACTGCACCGGTGCCTTCAGCTGGTCATGGATGCGAAGGTCATAGTGATAAGGATAAGTGCAGCTATGATAGTGACGGTGAACGTGAATACCGCAGTGGTAATGGGTGTAAATACCACGGCGATCACGAAGGCAAATACCGTAAGGATAAAGAATGTAAATACCACAAAAGCAGCGAAGGTAAACGCTACGACGACGATTATAAATGCAAACGTCATACCGGCGAGTCATCTAAAAAGTTCAAAAAAGGTAAAAAGGGCCTTCCTGCTCCGCAGCTGGTGACCGACGCGTGGATGTTCATTGCAGCTTACAAAGCTGACCCGAAAGTCCTGAAAGAACTTCTGCCGCCAGGACTTGAACCAAGTCCTGATGGACAGGTAGTGATAAATATGTACACCGTGCCGAAAGCAGAGCAGACCTCAGGGTTTGGCGACTATACCCTGACTTATCTGACCATTGAGCTAAAAGGCCGCGACTCCTACGTTATGGGGTCAGACGTAACCTACCCCGGACGCTACTTCGCTCACTATTTCAACAGTTCTCCGGTTATGAGGAAATTTACAAAGCAGGTGGGTATTCCAGTTCAGAAAGGCATGACCACTACCGTGGTTAAAAATGGCAAATTAACTGCAACGCTGAAGGTAAAAGGCAAGCCGTTCATTGTAGCCAAAGCTGACGTTGGAAATGAACTTTCTCCTCCCAGCAGCGGACATCTGAACTACTTCGGTCTTATAGAAAAAAAGAAGAAAAATCAGGTGGTAAAATATCCCATTCCCTTCCATGGACGAGTTGCTCAGGTCTCCAATGCAAAGATAGATTTCAAGGTGTCCAAGAAAAATCCTCTATGGAAGATACGGCCCACAGATAAAACTCCCGTCTGGGCAGTGTGGATGAAGGGAAGTTTTGTTTACCCTCAGTACCAGGTTATAAATGAGTTCTGGAATTAAAACTATTAAAGCGTTCTGATTCAAAGGCAGGAACTTTGTGAGTCTCTGCCTTTTTTTACCTTCTGAAAAAACCAGTAACTGAAAGTACCCGGGCTCCATCAAACCGCGTCTGAACTGGCGGAAGCGCTTTCTTCCTGCTCATCTTTTTTACCGTAGCTCAGCACGTCCATGGGACACACGCTAACGCATATCCCGCAGCCGATGCAGGAACTGGTGGTGTTATCAAGAGTTTTCTGCTTTAAAGCGTAGTTCATTACATCAATGCCCACCTGGCAGTTCCTTGAGCATTCATTGCAGGCGATGCATTTATTGTTTGCCTCTATTTTGAACTTGCCTATTCCCAGCTTAGTGAAGATCTTTGATTCCCAGTGCATCAGCTTTGCCAGCGGACACCAGTAGCGGCACCATATCTTGCCTCCTAAGAACGGATAGAGGGTAACGGGCAGTATTCCAACCAGCCAGACGTCAACCATTATTCTGTAAACGTTCATTGACCAGTCCGCCGGACTTCTGAATATCTCAATGGTGTTTCTGGAAATAAAGATAACGGTCACTACCGCGGCAAATATAAGTACCGCGGTGTTCATCCATTCCCAGCTTATGGACCCTCTGCCTTTTGGCGCAAGGTGTCTCCACCTGTCCCCGAAAGTTTCCGCCAGTCCTCCGCATCCGCATATCCAGGAGCAGTACCGCTTGCCGTGAAAGATCACGAATACAGGGATTACGACAAAGGTAAGTAAAATACCCCAGATCACCCATATCTTGTTCGGGTCGTAAAAAAACGTATAGAAAAACAGCGGCCACGCGTAAACGATTCCGTAAGACCTCCATCCCTGCTCGGCAAATGACGGATCGGCTGCAAGTTGCTGTCCCACCCACTGGTATTTGATCGCCCACTGAAAAAGAAATTCAGGAATAATGAAGAAAAATATCCACTGAAAGCTCAGCAGACTTACGTACCTCCAGATCTGGTATTTGTCCTTTCTGTCCAGCCCCCACCTTTTAAGCGCCTGAATACCAAAAATGGTCATAAGCGCGGTGTACATGACCGTATACCAGAACGACCAGGGCCGGTCCGCAAAAGAGAAAAACTCATATCCCCAGTCCTTGTACGGCCAGAACTCCTGTCCCTCGCCCACCTTAACGCCGTAGATCGTGTACCATACTAAAAAAGAGACCCCAAGCCATGAATAACGGTCACCTTTGATCCCCGTCTTGATAAGCACCGCAAGAGGAATGGCCGCTACTCCAAGCCCAAAAAGCTTCGGAACGTCTGTAAGGTCGTTTCCAAACAGTACGGAATGGCCGCCAAAAAGCCATAGTCCGAGCATTGTAAGGAACGTAAGCGTAAGAGAGCGAAGCAGACTGCCGTTCCATTCGTTCTCAAGCTTAATTCCAAGCGATTTTAAAAACCTCCTTGGAACGTCGGCACCGATCAGTACAAACGCGTGATCGTAAGGAAGGTTTTTTATCTCCTGGTGTCCGCCTTTATCAACGGACAAAGTGGCCTCGTCCTTTCCAAACTCCGTTACGCTGGAGTTGAGTATAAGCTCCACTTTCCCTGAGGCGACTTTTTCATTCAGCAGCCTTTCATTGTCCTTAAATACCCGTGAAAGCTCCCCTTTTCTGTAGGAAAGATAGACCTTATTGTGCTCACTGAGCGTTATAGCAGCCTCAACCGCGCTGTTGCCTCCGCCGACCACAAGAACGTTTTCCCCTTTGTATTTTTTCGGACTGTACAGCTGATGGTAAACCTGTTCCATCTCCTCCCCGGGTACGCTGAGCTTCCGAGGATTGCCCCTCATTCCGGTAGCAAGGATGATCCTTCTGGCTTTGTAGCTGGATCTGGGGGTTGTTATCTCAAATATGTCCCCATATTTCTCTATACTTTCAAGGGGTTCCATAAGCCGCACGTCAATGCCGTTGGAATCTATTATTTCGTTCCATCTCTTAACAAGGTCCTCTTTCTGCGCCCCGTCAAGCCAGAGCTTGCCTTTTGGAGGAACTTTATCAGGCTCGGCGTACACCCACTTACCTTCAGGAAAGTTCTCTATCGTGTTGGCTATTTTGCCCTTTTCCAGAACGGCGCAGCTTAGTCCCAGATCTTTGGCGGTCAGGGCGGCGTTCAGTCCGGCCGCTCCTGCGCCGACCACCACTATATCAAAAACGCCTTCAACGCTGCACTTTGCATCAGAAAGAGAGGCTATGTGATTAACAACGTTAAATCCCTGCTCCATTGCCAGCTTTATTACGGGTGCTCCGGCAAGGTCCCCGATAACGTAAAGCCCTGAAACGCTGCTCTCAAAAGTTTTGCTTATCTGCGGCCTCTGCCTCTCTCCCGTGCCGGTGCTCAGTATAAACTCTGCTCTGGATTCTATAAAATGCTTTGCTCTGCTGATCATTGACTTGGTCCTCCTGTGTTCCGGGCATCTCCCAGCCTGTCAACTTCAGAGGTGCTGGTGGGATTTAACGCACCTCCGCAGTTTGAACAGCTTTTTGCTGAAGGGTGGTTCTCGTTCCCGCAGCCCTGGCAGGCGCTTGGCTTTACGGTCAGAGGGACCTTTCCCAGCCCTCCGGGAACTGTGCCGCTGGTCTCAGTTTTTTTCACGGCAACGGCGATGTATGCAGCCACACTGAGAAAAAATCCTGCAAAAAACCACGGAATTGGCTTTAGCCCCTTGCCAACTGCGCAGTGAGAGGTTACCGCTCCAAAAAGCAGGCCAAAAAGGACGTAAATTCCAAAAATGAACCAGTTCATTGAAAGCTGTTCAGGCAGCCTAAGGTCTTCGGTAAACAAAGCCCCTTTAGGTTCAAACCTGGAGAAAAACCTGTCCCTGTCTTCCAGAAATATCTCCAGTGCCTCTTTCTTCATGGGAACCCTTCTTCCTTTGACCAGAAGAACTATATCATCGTGCTCCAGGGACATGCCGGATACCACGCAGCGGTCCCCGGGGCGCATCTGAGCAAACGGGTACGGGTTTTCAGCGGAAAGGGCCATTTGAGAATGACAGATAAAAAAAGAACAGAAAAGTAAGAAAAATCCTAGAAAGCAGTAATTAAAATTCAGAAAGCTAAATGGCATTTTATCCCTTCTTGCACCCTGTCTTACCTTTAATTATATCAAAATACCTCCCCGTTTGCATTCTCTGTTTTCTATAATTGATGATAATAGATTATATTTGTGTAACATATTACGGATTTAATGATAAAATATGCGTCTTTTGGTGAGCCTGCATATATAATCGCCTGTGCAGACCGGCTGGACGACAGAACAATATGGAAGAAAAGCAGCGGGCCTTTCACAGTTAAATATACTGCTCGCTTTTTAAACTTAAATTTTTTGAGACCACTCCGTTGACCATTTTTACAGCAATTGCAATTGTACTGTCAGTTTTCTTGGCGCTGAACATCGGGGCTAACAACTCAGCTGCCTCAATGGCCACGTCCTACGGAGCCGGCGTCAGATCAAAACGGCAGGCAGTTATACTGATCGCGATTTTCGCGCTGCTTGGGGCCGTAATTGCAGGGGCTCCGGTAGTGAAAACTATCGGTAAGGGAATAGTCTCCCCTGAGGTGCTGACCGCTAATTCAGTTCTTATCCTGGTTGTGCTTCTGGTGGCAATTATATTTACTACGTGGGCCAATATTGTAAAAATTCCCATTGCCACGACCCACGCGATCGTCTGTGCTCTTGCGGGAGTGGGTATATATGCTAATTCCCTTAACCACGACAAATTCTTTTATATAATTGGATGGTGGATACTGTGCCCCGTTGTGGCCTTTCTGATCAATTTCTTCGTGGCAAAATTTTTCTATTTTAAAATAGTTCAGTACCTTGCAAACAACTTCGCTGAAAAGAAGATAAACTCCATACTCACGGTCTTTGTGACGATATCGGGAGTGTTCCTTGCCTTCTCAGGAGGAGCCAATAACTCCGCAAACGCCGTGGGACCACTGGTGGGACTGGGACTGGTAAGCTCTGCGGACGGAGCCGTACTGGCTGGATTCGCCATGAGCATCGGGGCGCTGCTCCTTGGGGGAAGAGTGCTGGAAACCGTCGGAAAGGAGATCACCGAGATCTGCCTTACAAGGGCAATTTCAGTGGAGTTTACCGGAGCAACTATAATTCTGATCTCGTCGTTTGCGGGCATTCCCGTTTCAATAGCCGAGATCATAACTTCCGGTATAATAGGTTTTTCGTGCGCGCAGCATGGATTCGGGGTCACGGCTAAGAACAGGCATGTTATGAAAATTGGATTTTTCTGGGTGGTAACTCCTTTTCTGGCTATTATTTTAAGTTATGCCTTATCAGCGTTATACTTTAACTACGGGCTTGCAGAAGCGATAAATCTGGAAGCTCTTAAGGTTGGTCTGTATTAATGGAAATAAACGAAGAACTGGTCAGGTACCTGAACGACAGATTTGCTAAAAAGTCCCCTGAGAGCATCTTAAGCTGGTGTCTTGATGAACTTCACCCTAAGGTTGCCCTTGCAACGAGTTTTCAGTGTCAGGGGATGGTGCTTATTGACATGCTCATGAAGATAAACAAACAGGCAAGGATATGCACCGTTGACACCGGCAGGCTCAACCAGGAAACCTATGATATTGCCGACACGGTAAGGAGCAAGTACGGCGCAAAAATAGAGATGGTCTTTCCTGATAACAAGGAAGTGGAACAGATGGTGACCGAAAAGGGGGCCAATCTTTTTTATAAAGGAGTGGAGAACAGGCTTCTCTGCTGCAGGATCAGAAAGACCAATCCCATCAACAGATACCTTGAATCTCTTGATGGATGGATAACCGCGCTCAGAAGAGAGCAGACTGATGAAAGAACGGATACTCAGAAATTTGAAATTGACACCATACATCACGGAATGCTGAAAATAAACCCGCTCGTTGACTGGACTGAAGATATGGTATGGGACTATATAAAGTCCAATCACGTGCCTTACAACAAACTCTACGATAAGGGCTATAAAAGCATTGGATGTGAACCCTGCACAAGGGCGTTAAAAGGTGGAGAGTCCGCCCGGGACGGCAGGTGGTGGTGGGAATCATCAGATTCGGTTAAAGAGTGTGGTATTCATTTTGAGCACGACCCGGAGTAGCTACGTCTGAGAGTGGTCCGTTATGAGCTTTGCAGAAGGTACAATGGTTGCTGGGGCGTTCTGGGCGTATTCCCCGGTTGTAGTTATAACAAGCCAGCACGAAAATAAGATAAATGGACAGGTTGCCGTAACCGTTGTAACCTCGTCAATCGTTGACAGCATCCCAAGACTGATTGTAGGCATATGGAAGGGAAACTATACGCACGGATTCATCTATAACAGTAAAAAGTTCAATATTCACCTTCTGAGGCGGGATCAGTTTGAACTTGTAAAAAACTTCGGGTTCTACACGGGGAGAGAAAGAGAGAAGTTCAGGGAATTTGACTACAAAGCAGGCAATAACGGATGCCCGGTCCTGGAAAACGCCCTCTCGTACATGGAATGTGAGGTTATTAACGCAATGGACGGTGGAGACATGACGGCATTTTTAGTTAACGTGGTGTACGGAAAAACGTTTAACGATGGAGAGTGGATGACCCTGAGTGATTTTTATAATTTTGCCCCTCCGGAGTGGATTGAAGAATACGGCAGGAAACTGGCGCGGTCCATACAGCACTCACTGCCAATAATACACAATATCAACTACAGTCCGTTCAGTATTTAAAAGCAGTGCTTAAAAAATCTCCAGGCCATATGCCCTGGAAAAAAGGCATCTGAGCGAAAACGGACGCTTAACTGTCAATATATTGTTATAAAGATAAAACACGCTACTATATACAGTAATTATTTACGTTCTCAAAAAAATTAAGTAAAAAATTTAATTTTTCTCTTGACTTCTTGCTGGAACTGGTCTATTTTAATAATGGATATAAATAACTGATCATCCTTAATCCTCCTTTAACTAAACGGGGGCGTCATCCGCTGGTTGCACTTATTTTTAGAACGCCCCCGTTTTTATTAACCTTCAGCAAAGTTTCAGCAGCACCCGCCTGCACAGAAGTAAGATCTTTAACGGTCATTTATAAATACCTTCAAAGCATTTTCAGTTAATATAAAGAACCTTAAATCAAAGTTTTTTAATATCCACATGAAACCCGGACCAAAAATACAGATAGCCGCTGCGCTTTTCGCTCTGCTTTTTCTTTTATCAAGCTGCAAGATCATAAAGTTTATGAGAGTGAAAAACCAGATGGCGGACCCAAAAAACTTCACGGT
>CAZUNK010000136.1:0-4373 GCA_964622285.1 uncultured Spirochaetia bacterium | reverse complement strand
GACACTGAGCAGTGGCATCGCCTGAGCGCAGTTATCTCTTTTCTGACCGGTGCAGAAGTAAGAGTTGGCTTTGCTACCAACGAAAGGAGGAGGTTGCTCACGAACCTGGTTTTTTACAGACAGGATGATTATGAGATGATCAGTTTTATGAGCCTGCTCTCGGAGATTACCGGACAAAGGCACGAATTTGATCAGAATGAGGTTTTTTTGGATTTTGAAGTATCCAAGTACGTCGATTTTTTAAGGTACAAGGATAAATACGCAGCCGTAGCTGGGATATTCAGTGGAGCCACGGTAAAGGAAAGAAGATGGGGCGTTCAAAACTATTCGTCTGTTGCAAGCAGGCTTTTGGATAAAGATATAGGAGTGGTTCTGCTTGGAGGAAAGGCAGAAACGCAGGACTCCGCTTATTTTGAAAAACTTCTTGAAGGCCGTGATTACCTAAATCTTATAGGAAAGACCGGGCTGGGTGAGACAAGGAACGTTATATCAGATCTGGACATCCTGGTCAGTGCAGATTCGGGACTTATGCACATTGCATACGGCGTGGGTACAGGAACGGTCTCTCTGTTTGGCGCTGGTATTGCGAAAAAATGGGCACCTCCTGGTACTAAGAACCGCGTTATAAATAAGGAACTTTTCTGCAGTCCATGTACAGAATTTGGTTACACGCCCAGCTGTCCGTACAACGTTAAATGCCTGACAGATATAGACCCGGAGGAAATTTCTAGCGTGGTTGAAAGCATGTTATCAGATTAAACTTCAATCTGTAATAAATCCTCTCCAAGCAGTATCTCCCGGTTTGTGCCGTTTTTGATCAGGTCATGGATATTTTCTTCGTCGCATACGGGGTAAAGATGCGTAAGCACCAACTTCCGGGGTTTGGATAGATTAGCGATCTTTATTATTTCTGAGGGAGTAAGGTGTCCTGGTTTTTTCATTCTGTCCGGAAAAGAGCATTCAACTATTAAAACGTCTGACCCGCATGCAAAATCAATAAAAGAGTCCGTGTAATCCGTGTCTCCTGAATATACAACTACTTTTTTGTCCGCCCTGAGTTTATAAGCAAGGCTGTTGTCCGTATGGAGAGTTCTTAGGCATGAGATACTGAATTCGTCCAGGATATTATCCTTGCTGCATTCAATCTCAAGGACTTTCAGACAGTCAGGCTCAATCCATCCATTGTAAGCACTACTGAGAGCGGTGAAAAAATCCTTGAATCCTTTCGGTCCCCAGATATGTAGAGGTTTTGTTCTGGCGCTCCCTGATGGATATTTAGTGGCAAATAAGAATGGGATCAGGTCTGCGTTATGATCAGGATGAAGATGAGTAATGAAAATATGATCAATATCAAGGTAATTAACCCCAATTTTCTCCAGTTTCCATGTTGCACCGTTGCCACAATCAAAGAGGATGTTACTTGAGCCGAGTGAAATGAGATAAGAAGATGATCCTCTTTTTGTGGATGGGATGCAGGTACCGCTGCCTAGTACATGTATTTTCAAAGTTGTATGTAATCCTGTTTATGAGGTCTATTCTGCCTTAATAAACTACACAAAATCAGTGTGAAAGTGTAAGAAAATGATTCAGTATGTACCTCCGTATTTTCATAATCTTTCGTGAGTGCTAATATTTACTTGAAGTTATGGCACAAATTTTGACATTAACGACAGATTTTGGTCTGAGCGATTATTACGTCGGAGTGGTAAAAGGCGTGATATTGTCAATTAATCCAGGTGTGACGTTGGTTGATATAAATCACGGCATAGAACCTCACAACGTTTTTGCCGCTGCAATCAATATAAAAAAATCCTACAGGTTTTTTCCAGAAGGCTCCATTCATCTGGTTGTAGTTGATCCGGGCGTTGGTGGGGAAAGGGCTCCGGTAATTGTAAAGAAAGATGCGCATTATTTTGTAGGTCCGGATAACGGCGTGTTTTCCTTAGTCTGCAAAGAGGGCTTTTTTGAAGCGTATAAGATATCTAATGACAAATATTTTCTTGATAATGTCAGTTCCAGTTTTCACGCACGTGATATTTTCGCCCCGGTTTCAGCCCACCTTGCTCTTTTGAATGACCCGGAACCGTTTGGTGAAAAGATGAACGATATTCAGAGAATAGATGTAAATAAGCCTGAAAGATCAGAGCATGGTTTGATTGGAGAGGTCCTGTATACAGATAGTTTTGGAAATATGATCACCAATATCAGAAACGATAAAGTTGGTTTGAATGATAAAATACTAGTTGATGGTAATGATATAGGGAGAGTTTCCCAGTCTTATTCAAGCGTTGAAAAGAACATGATTGTGGCGATCTATGGAAGTACAGGTTTTCTGGAGGTTGCAGCCAATCAGGGAAGGGCAATTGATAAGTACAATGAAAAGCCTTTAGTTGAAGTGCGCAGTTGATATATCTTCAGCTATTTCGCCATGCCCCCATATTCAACCGGCCGGGTATCTCCAAATGTTTTGACAAGCGTGTTAACAAATTCTTCAGAATGCTCGGAGCAGAAAAAGTACGTTAGAATGGTGTTACCAGATCTGGTTACGCTCAATACCTGGTAGTGCCTGCTGCAGAGGTCTTTTTTGCACATTACGCATTCTTTTATTGCCAGCCTCTCTCCTTCAAGAGCACATCTTTCCCCATCGCTCCCCAGGTCATCACACTGATATAACTCAACGGTTACTTCTCTTTTTGACATTTTATTTCTCCTGTGACTTATATACCTTCCGGTTCTTTGTATCAATAGTATATATGATTAACGGCAATATAGTTCTTCTAAATAACAATAACGCTTCGGGACTGGTTCAGCGTCTATACTTCTACTGCCCGCCGTACCGCTCAACCGATTTGCAATTCAGTAAAATTTAGTGGATAGTATTTTACACATTTATAATAATATTCTGTAAGGTTCATTGATACGTGAAATGATATCTACCCACCAAGCAATTAACGGATCACTAAAGTTTTTATATAACAAGATCACGAAAAGACCCAAACTTGTGAATCTTGAAGTAACAAAGCTTTGTAACGCGACTTGTGATTTTTGTGATTACTGGCAGACAAAGCACGAGGAGCGGATAACTGATTACAGGCCCGTAATAAAAAAGATCAATCCTCTGGTAACGGTAATTACCGGCGGAGAACCAATGTTAAGAAAAGACCTTCCGGATATCGTCAGGCAGATAAAAGAGTGCTCAATGTTCATTTTTGTCTCTATGGTAACAAAAGGGGACCTGCTGACAGTTGATAAGGCGAGAGAGCTTTTTGACGCTGGTATGGATCAGATAGCGGTTTCGTTGGATTTTTCCAGTGAGACCCACGACAAGTATCGTGGAATTTCCGGTCTTTGGGAGCACATCTCTGAACTGATGCCAAAGCTTGCCAGAGCTTTTCCAAAGAAGACGATAGTTTTAAACACAATAATTATGGAAGATAATCTTGATCAAGTTGTGAAGATAGCGGAAAAGGCCAGAGAGTGGGGAGTTAGGATCTCCTTTAGCTCCTATTCCGTGATGAAAACGAATAATGAAGATCATTTTATTAGGAAAGAGCAGATAAAGAAAGTAAAAGACTTGGTTGATGAACTTATAGAACTAAGGAAAGAGTGGAAGGGGACTATTCTTTCCACGGAGTATTATTTAAGAGCTATCCCGGGTTATTTTGAAAACGGTAAGGTTCCAGATTGTTTTGCTGGCATGAGCCATCTTCAAGTTACCCCAAGTGGTCATTTAAAACGATGCTCGGAAATGCCGGTGGTTGCACACTATGATGAATACAGCCCTGAACTGTTTGGCAAAACAAAGTGTGAGGCGTGCTGGTACAGCTGCAGAGGAGAGACACAGAGTCCGGCGAACATCAGAAGAATGCTGGAATACATGGGGGTTTGGTTTTAGAATTTTATTAGAAGGCTGATAAAAAAACACGTCCCACTTTATAGTAAGGTAAGACGTGTTTTAGTTTGCTCTATAATTTCTTCCGGGATTTTAGTTGGAAACTGGGATCATTTGTCCAATCTTCGTCCAACCTTTTTCAGGTTTCAATACAACTGAGATGTAAAGGTTTCCATCAGTAGTTTTTGAATTGGAAGCGGTTTTGGTTAAGTTCGCGACTACTTCTTTTGGCTCTAATTTGTAGATTGCACCACTGATTGAGTCTATTACTACTCCTAATACTCCTCCAATAAGAATGTTTCCCCAAACCCAGCCAGCAAGTTTTTGTTCCAATTCTATTTCATAAGGTTCATAACCAGTAAGGTCTATCTTTATAGTGTGGTAATCATTTCTTTGTAAATTTACAAGCAGTGGAGTTGAGCCCCTCTTAATACCATTTATTGTAACTGTGGCTTTATCTGGGACACTGCTGACACTGACT
>CAZUNK010000135.1:0-12476 GCA_964622285.1 uncultured Spirochaetia bacterium | reverse complement strand
GATGAAATAAAGATCGGGGACAACGACAATCTGGCCTCTCTTGTAACTTCTCTTACTCAGTCGGACCTTATGATCCTTCTTACGAACATTGGCGGTATATACAGGGACTATTCCTACGGAGGAGACAAAGCACGGCTCATTCCCGTGGTTGAAGTTATTGATCACGACCTTGAAAAGCTGGCAAGCGGCCCCGCGGGCAACACCACTACCGGAGGAATGATAACAAAGATAGAAGCGGCAAGAAAGACTTCTGCTTTCGGAGTGCCTTCAATCATTGCAGACGGGGGGATCAAAAACGTTCTTTTAAAGATATTTGCAGGCGAGGCCACGGGAACCTTTGTACTGCCGTCAAAGGACAAGCTGAGCGCAAGAAAGCACTGGATAGTTTTTAATCTGCAGACCATGGGCGATATAGTCGTGGACGAAGGTGCAAAGGCTGCTCTTGTTAAAAAGGGAAAAAGCCTTCTTCCTTCAGGCATAAAGGAGATAAAGGGAAAATTTGATATAGGGGACCCGGTCCTTTGCCGCGATGAGAAAGGCAGGGAAATTGCAAAGGGGATAACTTCATATGCCTCAGGGGAGATAAAAAAGATCGCGGGAGCTAAAACCTCTAAGATTGAGAGCATACTGGGATATAAATACAGTGACGAGGTCATTCACAGAGATGATCTTGTAATAACGGGCAAGGGTCATGATTAGATACAGGCTGCATTTATGGTTTTTCGGATGTTTTATTCTGCTGGTCGTACTGTCTCCTTTGGTTTTTCATTACCTTGTTTTTGTGGATAGATACCCGGCCGCTCCGGCAGTACTGGAAATTCCCCAGGGAGCAACCTCCGGTGAAATTGCTTCCCTGCTTGAACGAAGAAGCGTTATCCGAAGTGAAAAACTGTTCGTTATAGCCGTTATGCTTGAGGACCTGGATGATCAACTGAAGTCCGGGGAGTATGAAATAAAGGCAGGCATGACCCTTGATCAGATAATAAACATGCTTGCCGCGGGAGAAGCTCTGCTCAGAAAGGTCACTGTGCCGGAAGGGACAAGTTTGTATGAGATCTCGGAGATCTTAGGAAAACGGAAAATCACCGACGGTAAAAAGTTCCTCGGACTGGCAATGGACAGCGGCTACGCAGGCTCTCTGCTTGGAACGGAGGTGAAAAGCCTTGAAGGTTATCTTTATCCTGACACCTACAAGTTCAGAAAAAACAGCTCCCCTAAAGAGGTTATAAAGGCCATGACGGACAGGTTCAAACACATCTATAAAGGAGTAAGGGGCCTGAACTCAACCGGCCTGTCTGACCACGAGGTCGTTATCCTGGCCTCAATGATAGAGAAGGAGACGGGATACGACTACGAAAAAAGAGATATATCAGCCGTGTTCCATAACAGGCTGCAAAGAGGAATGAGGCTTGAATGTGACCCGACGGCGGTTTACAGTCCCGGCGCTTCTTATAGATCAGAAGTTACCAGAGAGGACCTGAGGGCGGACACTCCTTACAACACCTACAGATTTCACGGACTGCCCATAGGGCCTATATCAAACCCATCAAAGGCGTCCATCTTGGCGGCACTGAGCCCTTCAGGCGCTGATCATCTGTTTTTTGTGTCAAAAGGTGACGGTACCCATGAGTTTTCAGACAGTTATAAAAAACATCTTCGCCTGGTGAACAAGTATATAAGAAAGAGGTAGTCAGTCCCCCTTGTTTGTAAATACCTTTATAAAGGGATCAACCTGCATTCTTGGCTGCGGCTGCATGCTTCTTATCTTATCGTTCCTTTCAATCCTGATACTTCCGTCCTTGCCTTTTGAAGCAACGAACTGGGTTCCTATGGTCTCCTCGGAGACTGTCTGCAGTATTTTGGGATAGTTCTTTGACCCGATGAATATGGAATGAATGCAGACCCCGAGTTTTTTGGCAAGTATTCTCTCGGTGGTCACCTCGCAGTCCCCGGACGTGGGAATGCCGTCGGTAATGAACAGAATGTGCTTGTTTCGCAGTCCCCTTCCTCTGAACTCCGATAGCGCTTCTTTCAGGGCCTCCTCGTAGTTGGTGTTCCCTGAGCATCCGGTATCGGAAGACAGGTTCAGTATCCATCCATAGTCCCTGGTAAAAAACCTGCGGTCTTTTTTGTATTTCAGGGATTTATGGTTGAATTCCAGATACCCGACCCTCATGTTTTTCGCGCGCGCAAGCTCCACCACCCCCTGAACGACTGATGACGACCATTCACTGTAAACTCCCATCATTGAGGTGCTTACGTCCCGGAGAATCGCTATTTCACCTCCCAGGCTTTCTTTTTCCCTTCTGTGAACCCTGGGCAGCTGAGGAGAGTTGGAATCGGTCCAGATAAACGCCTCCAGCGGATCAACGTCCTCTATATCCTCAAAGGAGGTCATTCTTTTCCACTTTCTGGGAATTCCCCCCGGGTGGTTCGTTCTTCTTGCGATGTTACGCTGGAAGTTTCCCTCAAGCACCTTCATTATCAGTTTGATATTGTCCGCGCTTTCCGTGTTCCGTGTTCCAGGGGTTTTAAGGTCATCGTCCTTGCCGGCGTTTTTTGACTTACTTGCAAATATCTTATCGGTCTGATTGTCCTTGCTTTCATTGCTGCCGTCGTCAAATGGCTGTCCGGTTGGGTCAGATGGAACGTCCAGATCGTCGGGAGGAGACATCTGCTTTTCCTGATCAACGTTGTCCTTGAGTTCCTTCAGAGCCTGAAAGAAAGCCTGTCTGGCTTCTGAAATGTCCTCTTCCTGCGCCTCTTTTTCGGATTCTTCGTCAGCTTTTTCCGGAAGCTCTTCATCAGGTTCAGCCCGCTCAAACTCCGAACGGGTTTCGTCAGGGTCTTTTTTCAGTTGGTTATCTGAAGTTTTTTTTTACGCTCAAGGTTCTGCAGGATGTCATCCAGCATGTTGTATACTTCCTCAGGGATCCTGAAAGCCGTCATGTACTTCAGCGCGTTAAGATCTTCCATGGTGCACACTTCCCTGTTTGATATAAACGCGTGAGACTTTATGATCTTCAGTGATTTCACAAAGAACGTTCTGTCGGAGATAAGAGAGTTCGTTTCATCCAGGTTATAGTCTTCAATCAGTATTGAGACGAAATTGGCAAGACCGTTCTGAACCTGCTCAGGAACGCCGATGCCTCCAATTTTCTTGTAGAACTTATCAAGAGTGCTCCTGCTCAGTATAGTGGGTATATCTCCGTCCGGAAGATTGTTTGAGTAAAGTTCAATCACTTTTTTTGCATCGTCCCAGCTCCTTCCATAGGAAATGCCGTGCGATTTGATCTGAAGCACGAACCTGTCCAGGTTAGCGGGATCAAGGGGTTCATTGTAGTATTCATCCGCCGTGGGATTGCTTGTGGCAATCGCGGTGAGCAGCGGAATTGCCTGTTCAAAGAACTTTCTTTCATTAAGGATCCTGAGAAGAACGTTGAGCGACTCTCCGGGAGCTCTTGAAATATCGTCCAGAAGGCATATCTCCGCCCTGAGAATTCCTCCTTCAACGATCTTCTGCTTTATTATCTCACCTTCTTTCGTCTGTTCCTTGGAAATCACAAGATCCCCGATCAGCTCGGAAAGCCTTGTGTCCCTGTGAAGCTGGTAGAAAAAGAAGTTAAGCTGCGCGGCGGCGGAGATTATCTCGGAAAGCATTGTTTTTGCGGTACCGGGAGGTCCCTCAATGTAGATATGTTCCCTTGATACAACGCCGAGAAGCAAAGCCATTTTTACGTCGTCATGGCCAACAACGTGCCTGTCCATCTCGCTTTTCAGTGTTTTTATCGGGTTTTCGTTGCTCATAATTGCCGCTCCAGCCCTTTTCAGTCAGAGGTAAAAACAAATTCTACATCAAATCAACCCAGTTTGCAATCATTATTATGTGTAAGAGGCTCGTGCTTTGCTTTTATGGCTGCCTGCTCTTCGTTTCAGAGCATAAAAGGGTCTGCGCTTTGCAGGATGGTCTGGGCTTCCGGTTATTTAGCTGTATTGCTTGCATTTTTAAAAACTTTCTGTTAGTATGTCCATTTTTAATTTGTTTTTGACTGTTAAATACATTTTTATTTACGAAGGAGCAGGAACGAGGCTGCCGGCTTTGTGTGGTTATTCCTGCTTTTTCTGAAGGTGCGGTGGCATGATAATTAGCTGTGTTTCTTGTAGCGTGGGTTTTGAGGTTGGTGATATTGCACTTGGTACGGAGATCAAGTGTCCTGAGTGTGGAGAGATATTTGTATATACAACGGGGCTGGATGAACTGGAAATGGACCTTTTAGGCCAGAGGGACTCCTCTGCAGCTGAAAAGAGCGCGGACCCTGATCCGTTCAAAGATGATGTGGACCTTGGCATTACTGATCCTGATATAAACAAATCCGGCGAGGATGAAGCGGTTCGGAGAGAACAGGAGCTCCGGAAGAAAGAGGAAATCCAGAGAGAGGAGGAGCTTCGGAAGAAGGAAGAAGTCCAGAGAGAGGAAGAACTCCGTAAGAAAGAAGAGGTTCAGAGAGAGGAAGAGCTTAGGAAGAAAGAAGAGGTTCAGAGAGAGGAGGAGCTCCAGAAGAAAGAAGATGTCCAGAAAAAAGAAGCCTCTAAGCCCAGTGCCAGCGAAGACTATCTGGATGAACTGCTGGAAGAGGTGTCCCGGGATGATACTTCTTCTGATGAAGAGCTGACTATAGAGCACACCGGTCAGGAGCAGCGCATCGAACAGGCAAAGATGCCGCCCAAGGAGCCTCCCAGGCAGGCACCTGAGAAGCCGCATCAGGACGAGCCGCAGCAAAAGCAGGCAAGGCCAGCTGAACAGACAGGCGGGTTAGAGATCAGTTCAGCTCCCAGGTTTGAAAACGATGTTGTATCCGCCTCCAGTCGTTCTGCCGGCAGTTCTGCGAAGAAGGATAGTGAAACCAGGTCTGAAGAAAAAGAACCTGCGGAGGTACAGACGGGAAAACCCTCAAGTAAAAAACGACCACGTTATTATGGTTTTATCAGGTTGTTAGGTGCTGCGGCTTTGGGAATGATACTGCTTTTAGGGTCGTCGTTTTTACTGAACAGGTACGATATCTATCCAAATAATCTCTATGAGTCCTTCAAATTCAAGGTCGTTGGTTTTATTGATGACACAACCCCGCTGTCCGTCAGGAAGGTGAAGGTCACAGGTTCAGGCGGCAAATGGGTAAGTTCAAGGTACGGGCAGGTTTATATGGTATCCGGTGAAGTAGCGAACAATTCAGATGACCTGGTCAGTTTTATTAAATTAAAGGTAACTTACGCATCGGAAGGGTCAGTGATCCATATGCAGGAGGTATGGGCCGGGAATACGCTTTCTGACTGGGAAGTAAAGAATAAATCATGGAAGGAGATCAAGGCGAAAATGATGAACAAAGCAGGTCAGATCAGTTTCGGAAAGAAAGTTGACGCCGTGAACGGAATGAACATCAACATAAGTCCGGATGAGAAAATACCTTTTGTTTCCGTCTACAGGCCTCCTGATGGAGATAAGATACTGGGTCTGAAGTTCGGGATTGAAATTAACAGCTACGAGTCGTCTTCAAGATAAGGTAATGTGCATATATGGGCTGAAAAGCCAAGTTCAAAGTGGAGGTTGCTGATTGATCTATGAAAACAACTAAGATAAAAATAAGTATAAGCCAGGATGGACTGCTGCCTCAGAAAACCATGGACATTGCAGCTCTGCAGTTCCCGACTTTTCAGAAGGGACTGCTTAAATCACTTGGATTTGAAAGAGTGGACGCAACTACCTACGTGGGCGTTTTGCCTATGTCTTTTCGTCTTCTGGGAAAGCAGCAGGAAATAGAACTTGAACTTGGTATCAGTCAGTCTGAAATGAGAAAAAAAGTCATGGAACTTTTTCAATCTCCGATATCCGGGGTGGAGATAGAGGAAGTAAAAGAAACACAAAAGGCCACTGCAAAATCCGCAAAGAAAACCAAAGCTGAAAGCAAAAAGCCACAGACAAAAACTGCTGCTGCAAAAAAAGGCAGTTTCTCCATGGCCAGAAAATCATCTTCCGCGCAGGCGAAAAGGACGGCTAAACCCAAGGCAAAAGGCAAGAAGTGATGAGCAGCGAGGGTAAAATTGAGGAGGCCTTAACGTTTGACGATGTTCTGCTGGTCCCCTCCTACTCTGAGATTTTGCCAAATGACGCGGACGTATCCACGAAGCTGACTCCCAGAATAACTTTAAATATCCCGCTTGTAAGCGCCGCGATGGACACGGTGACCGAGTCCCGTACCGCCATTGCCATGGCGCAGGAAGGTGGCATAGGGGTGATCCATCGTAACATGAGCCCGGAGGGGCAGGCGGCTGAGGTGGAAAAGGTAAAGAAGTTTGAGAGCGGCATGATAGTCAGTCCTCTTACCGTAAGGGCAGATCAGCTGATAAAAGAGGCACTGGACATCATGGTAAGGTACAACATCACCGGGCTTCCCGTAACGGACGAGGAGGGAACTCTTCATGGAATAATAACTAACAGGGATCTCAGGCTTGAGAGAAATCTTGACTATGAAATACGCCAGGTAATGACCCCCCGGGAAAAGCTAATAACCGTGAGAGAAGGCAAGACGCTTGACAGCGCAAAGGAACTGCTCCATAAATACAAAATAGAAAAACTTCCGGTGGTGGACTCAGATTTCAAGCTCCGTGGTCTTATAACCATGAAGGATATTGAAAAAATACAGAGATATCCCACCGCTTCCAAGGATGAACTGGGAAGACTCAGGTGCGGGGCCGCCGTTGGGGTGGGGGCGGACAGGGAAGAGAGAGTTGAAAAACTGATCAAAGTTGGATGCGACGTTATAGTCGTTGACACGGCGCACGCGCACTCTTTCAGGGTAGTTGAAAGTATCAGGGATATAAGAAAAAACTACAAGGATACCGAGATAATAGCAGGCAACATTGCCACCTCCGATGCGGCAGAGATGCTGATCGGAGCCGGAGCGGACGCTATCAAAGTAGGAGTTGGACCCGGTTCGATCTGTACCACGAGGGTGATCGCCGGCATAGGAGTTCCGCAGATAACGGCCATTAAAGAGGTGTATGAAGTCAGTGAAAAGAAAAATGTTCCCATAATTGCAGACGGCGGAATAAAGTATTCAGGGGATATTACAAAAGCTCTTGCGTCCGGGGCGTACTGCGTGATGATAGGCAATCTGTTCGCGGGTACGAACGAAGCTCCCGGAGAAACGGTGCTTTTTCAGGGACGGAGCTATAAGGTTTACAGGGGTATGGGCTCTATAGAAGCAATGAGGCAGGGCAGCAGGGACCGTTACGCTCAGGATGAAGTGCTTGAGTCCAAATTAGTGCCCGAAGGCATAGAAGGGCGCGTGCCTTACAAGGGACCCCTGGGAGGAATAATCTATCAGCTCGTTGGTGGACTGAAGTCAGGAATGGGCTACACGGGCTGTAAAGATCTAAAGTCGCTCAGAAACGGCGCCAGGTTCATAAAAGTTACCAACGCCGGGCTCAGAGAGGGGCACGTGCACGATGTGATTATTACAAAAGAGGCTCCCAATTACAGGATTGAGTGATCTTTTCCTGCCATTTTGATCTTAATGTCTAAAACAGTATTAGTACTGGACTTTGGTTCCCAATACACCCAGCTTATAGCCAGAAGGGTGCGTGAGTTGGGAATATACTCAGAGATAAAGCCGTTCTATACGAAGACCAAGGAAATAAAAAACTTCTCCCCCGGAGCTATTATACTGTCCGGCGGACCCTCAAGCGTATGGGATGAAAGCGCTCCGAAGATTGATAAGGAAATATTCAATCTTGGTATTCCCATACTCGGCGTCTGTTACGGAATGCAGCTTATCGTTCAGATGTTCGGCGGGGAAGTTAAAAGATCCGGAAGCCGTGAGTTTGGTCCCGCGTGCATTGAAATACTGAGAGGTGATGATCTTTTCCAAGGTATTGAGGACAAAACTGAAGTCTGGATGTCCCACGGCGATAAGATACTCGTGCTTCCGGAGGGCTTTATATCACTGGCAAAAAGCGATAATTCACCCATTGCCGTTATAAAACACCAGACAAAGCAGCTGTACGGACTGCAGTTCCATCCGGAAGTTGTTCACACTCCAAAGGGAAAAGATATCCTTAAAAATTTTTTATACACGATATGCAAACTGACCAGACACTGGAGCCATGGGTTCTTTATTGAGACTGCAATAAGAAAAATACGGGAAGAAGTTGGCGAAGCCAGAGTTATATGCGGGCTGTCAGGAGGAGTGGACTCAACCGTGACCGCGGTAATTCTCAAAGAGGCAATTGGTGATCAGTTAACGTGCATATACGTTGATACAGGCTTAATGAGGCTCGGTGAGACCAGTGAGGTCGTGGACGGGTTTAATGAACTGGGGCTTTCTCCCGTCGTGGTTAATTCAGGGGAGCGGTTTATTAAAAGTTTACAGGGCGTTACAGATCCGGAGAAAAAAAGAAAGATAATAGGTAAGGAGTTTATAAATGTGTTTGAAGAAAGGGCCAGGAGCATCTCTGACGTTAAATATCTGGCGCAGGGAACCCTCTATCCGGACGTGATAGAAAGCGTGAACGTAAAAGGACCTTCTGCGACCATAAAGTCCCATCATAACGTTGGAGGACTGCCTGATAAAATGAACCTCAGACTTGTTGAACCGCTGAGGGAGCTTTTTAAGGATGAGGTCAGGGAGGTTGGCAAAGCTATAGGGATTTCGGAAAAGCTTCTTAACAGACACCCTTTCCCGGGACCTGGCCTTGCCATCAGGATACTCGGGGAAGTTAACCAGGAGAACTTAAAAATACTTAGGCTTGCAGACAGTATATTTATTGAAGAACTGAGGAAGTCCGGCCTGTACGATGAAATATGGCAGGCGTTCTGCGTTTTTATACCCGTCAGGACCGTCGGGGTGATGGGTGACCAGAGAACGTATGATAATGTTATAGCTCTGAGGGCGGTCACGAGCCTGGACGGCATGACGGCAGACTGGGCAAAGATACCTTATAAAGTTCTTGAAAAAGTTTCAGTACGTATAATCAACGAGGTGGAAGGGGTGAACAGAGTTGTATATGACGTATCCACTAAACCACCAAGCACGATTGAGTGGGAGTAGTTAAAAGTGAAACAGGTCCGCTCAACAGATCAGTCTCTGGGCCTTTTGAATATTACGAATTCCCCTATAACCGCTGTAAATTCCCAGCCACTTTCTCCAAGTTTACACAGAGACGTTTCCATGTTCTTTTTAACCGTTTCCTTCATCGCAGTTGAAGCCTCACGTGAAACTGCAATATCGTGATTCTGAACTTCATGCGTCAGAGATTCGGTCGTGGTGACCTTATATTCCCAGCTTAGGGGTTTATTCAGTTTCGTTACTGCCATCTTCGATCGGCTCTGCTTTTTCATCTTCCACTTCCTCTTCTTCCTCTATGACGAGAACTTCGCTTTTATCTTCAGTGTCCGGGAGACTTTTTATGTGCTCTTCGTACTCTTTTTTACTTATAGCGCCTTCTTTTATATATCTGTCGGAAACCCTTACATCAAAAAAACCTTCATTTTTCTTGGACATTTTTTACCTCCCAAAGTCTATAGAATACCGATTTAACAAGCAGTTATCAATCAGAGAAAAATAATACTGCTTCTACTTTCTGTTTTTACTGAACCACTCCCATGTTCTTTTCAGACCTTCGTGGAAATTCACACGAGGGGACCACTGGAGTTTCTGAGCCGCCAGTGAATTGCTCAGCGAAATTCTTTTAACGTCACCTAACTTGCCTGGCAGGTACGTGGCCTTGCAGTCACGTCCGGATATCTCCCTGAGACTGTTAAACACTGAGTTTATGGAAGTTTCAACTGAGGTTCCGATGTTATACACTCCATCCGGGGCCGTAAGACACAGGGCGTTTGCCATTGCAACATCCTCGCAGTGTACATAATCTCTAGTCTGTTCACCGTTGCCGAAGATATTACAGACTTCACCGCTGAGCATGTTACTGCAGAAAACCGCCACTATGCCCGCTCCGCCGTGCGGGCTTTGCCTTTGCCCGTAAACGTTTGCGTACCTTAGTGATATATAGCTCATTCCGTGTACTTTTTTATAATAAGCAAGGTAGGATTCGGTACACAGCTTTGAAACTCCGTAAGGTGACAGTGGTTTTTCCTGTATTGATTCATCTGCGGGCAATATCTCCGGTTCTCCGTATATTGCCCCCCCTGTTGAAGCAAAGATAAACTTCTTAACGTCTGACTTTATAGAGTTTTCAAGAACGTTAAGTGTGCCGGTTATGTTGACAGAAGCATCAAGGAGCGGGTCATCAACCGATACCCTTACGTTCGTTTGCGCAGCGTGATGGTTGACGATCTCCGGCTGGAACTCTTTAAATATCTTTTCCAGAGCAGCTCCGTTCCTGATGTCCACTTCCGCAAATTCGGCAGCGGAGGGAACGTTATCTCTCCTGCCACTGGATAGATTATCTATGATCAGTACTTCGTGACCATTTTCTAAATAACAGTCTGCAACCCAGGACCCGATAAATCCTGCGCCGCCGGTTAATAAGATCCTCATTTATTGTGGTTCTGCTCTAACAGGTTTTTTAAATCAAGCATTTATTAAATCACGACTGTGCGAAAAATAAAGTGATAATTTGGTAAAGCTCCGTAAAATGCCGCGGGAGAACCGCTGTAAGGATTTTGTAACCGCTGAAGATCGTTCTTTAATTTATGCTGAAAATAGAGAATAATAACTCTCTATGCTGTTAGCCATAGACATAGGTAATACAAATATAGTGGCGGGAATTTACGAGGAGGAAACGCCGCTGCTCACCTTCAGGATAAGCACGGACAAAAGCAAAACCGCAGATGAATACGCCGTTCTTTTATCAGATCTGATAGAAAAAAACGGCATTAAGGCAGGTAGTCTGAGTTCATCAATTATCTCCTGCGTCGTTCCTCAGCTCTACGACGTTTTTATAGAAACGGTTAAAAGATATTTTAATATACAACCTTTGATGGTGGGGAGTAACATAAAGACCGGAATGCCGATCTTATATGATAATCCTGAAGAAGTTGGAGCAGACAGGATCGCTAATTCAGTTGCGGCGTTCCAGAAGTACAAAGGATGTCTGATAATAGTTGATTTCGGAACTGCAACGACCTTTGACTGCGTGTCACAGAAGGGGGAGTATCTTGGAGGCGTGATCTCTCCGGGGATAACGGTCTCTTCAGATGCGCTTTTTTTTAAAGCGTCCAAACTTCCCAGAGTTGAATTTATAAAACCGGCAGGCGTTATAGGAAAAAATACGGTTGAAAGCATTCAGTCCGGCATAGTCCACGGCTACGCCGCGCTGGTTGACGGCATGATAGACAAAATAAGCAAAGACCTGGTTGACAGGCCCAGAGTTATTGCCACGGGAGGACTTGCAACTCTGATCGCAGACGAGTCGGAGAGAATTGAAGAGGTGGATGAAAACCTTACCCTGAAAGGACTCTTGCATCTTTACAAGATAAATGGATAGTTTCAGCCTTTACAGGTACAAGTCCGGCAAGCCGCGATTAGAGCTGACGCTGGAAATTTCAGGAAAGATAAAAAGATGGCTGATACCAAACGCCACCTTTATAAAGAGCAGCGTTAAAAAATTAGCAGTTGAAATGCCTGATAAAGAGATCACATCCCAGCGCGAATCTGAGGAACGTCTGTCGTTGATTGAGAAAGGTGATATTGAGGTGAAGTACCTGAGCAGGAGAAAGATAGTTTTCAGGCCGGTAAAGACAGGTATGGAAATAGATGATTTTGTTTTACTGGTACCCAGCTGGGGAGCGAGAACGGAAAAAAGGATATGGGTTCTGATCCCGTCTTAGACAAACTGCGGGTAATATATGAAAAAAACGGAGGTTTATAAATGGTCAAGCACGTTGTTATGTGGAAGATAAAGGACAGCCATGACGGACTGAGTAAAGATGAACTGTCATTAAAATTAAAGGGCGCACTTGAGGGACTCAAGGAAAAGATCAGTCAGATAAGAGCAATAGAGGTAGGGATAAACTTCAGTCAATCCGAAGCTGCCTGCGATGTGGTCCTTTATTCATCCTTTGATACGAAAGAGGACCTAGAGATTTATCAGAATCATCCTGACCACGTTAAGGTGGCAGAACTTGTATCGCAGATAAGGACCGAGAGAAGGGTGGTTGATTATAACGTTTAACGGGCGATTAGAAGTTTGTCTGCCCGCGGGTTATTTTAAGCCTTGAGGTAGAGTAAGGTGAAATGTGCAGACCAGATGATTCACCGTTTGCAAGTCTGAAGTACCCCATTGACGCTATCATTGCGGCATTATCAGTGCACAGGTACGGAGAAGGATAAAGAACGTCAATTCCGAGTTTTTTTCCTGATTCGTCCGCTAGATATCTCAGCCTTGAGTTGCAGGCCACTCCGCCGCAGATAACTACTCTGTCCGTTTTGTACTTTACGGCCGTTTTAAATGTCTTGTCT
>CAZUNK010000134.1:0-8694 GCA_964622285.1 uncultured Spirochaetia bacterium | reverse complement strand
GCTCAGTTCTTTCTGAAGTCTGAACGCTTCTTTTACTGAAGGAGCACCCTCGTAGCACATATCCGCCAGGTCGCCTGAACCGGTTTTATTCATAATCAAAATGATATAAGATAGAAAAGCCGTGTAAATATAATCTGGTTTTCAGGGGTTAAAGCTGCACATGTTCGGTAAAGGGTTTAAGAAGGAAAAAATTAAGGTAAACGACGCTGAGATCAATTTTGTTCACGGTGGATACGGTGAGCCTCTGCTCCTGCTCCATGGCTACCCTCAAACCCATGTAATGTGGAGCAAGATTGCCCCGGACCTTGCCTCTGATTTTTATATAGTCTGCCCGGATATAAGAGGTTACGGTGACAGCTCAAAACCAAAAGGGCTCCCTGATCACTCCAACTACTCTAAAAGGGTCATGTCTCAGGATATGACAGAGCTAATGGAGCAACTGGGTTTTGAGAGTTTTTACGCCGCGGGACACGACAGAGGCGGCAGAGTACTTCACAGAATGTGCCTGGACCATCCATCAAAGGTCAATAAGGCGTGCGTTATGGATATAGCCCCAACTCATCACATGTTTACAACGGCGGACAAGGAATTTGCCACTGGTTATTATCACTGGTTTTTCTTAATTCAACCTGATGGACTGCCTGAAAAACTAATAGGCGAGGCCCCAGAGTATTATCTAAGAGAGATTCTGAGGAGATGGAGCGGCAAAAGAAAAGAGTTCAACCCAGGCGCGGTCAGGGAGTACGTCAGATGTTTCAGCGTTCCTTCCTGCATTCACGGTTCCTGCGAGGATTACAGAGCCGCTTCAACAATTGATCTGGAGCATGACGAAGAAGACATGGAGAAAAAAATAATTTGTCCTCTTTTAGTGCTTTGGGGTAATGAGGGATTTGTCCACAGAAAATATAATGTACTGGAAACTTGGGAAAAAAGAGCGATCAATGTAACGGGAAGAGCTCTGGACAGCGGGCATTTTCTCCCCGAGGAAAACCCAAAGGACGTTTTACACGAACTGAAAAAGTTTTTTTAAGTAATGGAACTATTTGGTTTATAGGCATTCTCTTTGCTGGTCCCAATTGCGTGCGATCTTTCGCAACTACCTCATTCCTTGATATTAAGCAGAGTATCAAGGATAATACCCTGACCATTTAGATAAATTGCATTTAACTTTTACTAATACCGATGGTGGGTGTAGCTCAGCCCGGTTAGAGCACCTGGTTGTGGCCCAGGAGGTCGCCGGTTCAAATCCGGTCATCCACCCCATAACGCGTCGGTTTGAATAATCATGGGATTCAAGTCAGGAATTGTCGGACTTCCGAATGTGGGCAAATCCACTCTTTTTAATGCTTTGACCGTTGCGGGTGCCGAGGCTTCAAATTTTCCGTTCTGCACGATTGATCCAAACGTTGGCGTAGTAGCGGTTCCGGATGAAAGGCTCAGGCGGATTTCCGGTCTTGTAAACCCTGCTAAAACCGTTCCGGCTTTTATAGAGATTGTAGATATAGCTGGATTAGTGAAAGGGGCTTCCGAGGGAAAGGGCAGAGGCAATGCTTTTCTCTCTAATATAAGGGAGGTTGATCTGATCCTTCACGTAGTAAGGTGCTTTGAGGATGATAACGTTGTGCACGTGGACGGTTCACTTGATGCCATACGTGACGTGAAAGTAATTAGGGATGAACTTGCTTTAAAAGATCTTGAGACCATTGAAAAAAGAGAGGAAAAACTGGCGTCTCAGCTAAAGAGCGGGAGCAAAGAAGCTGGAAAAGCGCTTGAATTGCTCAAGTCTCTTAGAGAGTTTATGGAAAGCGGAGGCGATGCAAGAAAATTTCAGACGGACAGTGCTAAAGATGAAATTTTTAAGGATATGTGGCTTTTAACCTCAAAGCCGGTTCTGTATGTCTGCAACGTGTCGGAAGATGAACTTCCAGATGCTGCGGCAAACGAGCAGGTAAGGAAGGTCAGAGAGTTTGCAGATAAGTCCGGCGACGAAGTTTTATTGATATGTGCGAAAATAGAATCCGAGATAGCTGAACTGGAAGGAGATGAAAAAGAAAATTTCATTACTGAGTTGGGGCTGAATGAATCCGGGCTTGACAGATTGATAAGAACTGCTTATTCAAAGCTGGGGCTTATAACATATTTCACTGCGGGTCCAAAAGAGGTCAGGGCCTGGACAATAACGGATGGAACTAAGGCACCTCAGTCAGCGGGCAAGATACATACTGATTTTGAAAAAGGTTTTATTCGTGCCGAGACAATAAGTTACGATGACTATATCTCTTTCGGGTCAGAGATGGCAGCAAAAGAGGCAGGAAAAATGAGGTCGGAGGGAAAGGACTACGTGGTAAACGATGGAGATGTGCTTTTATTCAGGTTTAATGTTTGACATTTTTATCTTTCTGGGAATGCGCCAAGCAAGCGGTGGAAACAGCCATTAAAAAAGACAAAACAGCAGTTCTTTCATGACTGAAAAAAACACAGATATTGTCTCACCCAAGGTTTATATTCTATAATAAGAAGCATTGTAGCTGAACAATTCTTCAAAGATTTTACTTTATAAGTTCTTATTTCTGGTAAACTGTAAAGGCTATATGTATAAAACCTTAGTTCGTCCTGTCTTGGACAGACTTGATTCTGAGTTGTGGCATGGAGTTGTCCGAGAACTTTGCCATATTGCCGAGGGAACAGGCCTTACGCTGAAGTTAGTTGAATTTGCTTCCTGCGGAGGGAACAGATTTACTGACAAACGGTTGAACGTTGACTTGGCTGGTATAGAGCTTGAAAACCCCCTTCTTGTGGGAGCTGGTTGGGATAAGTCGGCCAGAGCGGTAAAGGCGCTCAGTGCCATAGGCTTTGCAGGTGTAGAGGTAGGCTCGGTCGTTGAGCACCGACAGCCGGGAAATCCCAAACCGCGGCAGTTCATGCTTAATTCAGGAGTTTGTCTTAACTGGCTTGGATTTAACAGCCCGGGAATGAAGAAGGTGAAGTACAATCTTAAAAGATACAGAAATTCTAAAATTCCGATTGGGATCAGCCTTGGCATTAATAAGTTTGTTAAGCCGGAAGATGCGCCCAGGGCAAATGCCACGGTGGCTGATTATCTGAACGAGGATGCAAGTTATTTTGCGGTAAATGTCAGCTCTCCAAATACTCCAGGGCTCAGAAAACTGCAGGATAAGCCGCAGCTCACCGATATAATAAAAGCAGTCAAGGAAGTTACCGGCAAGCCCATTTTTGTTAAGATCTCGCCGGACCTTACAAACCATGCCATAGACGACGTTATAGGCGTCGTTTTTGACTGTGATATTTCGGGGATAATTGCAACAAATACTACTTCCAATTCCAAGATCAAATCTAAATACGGATCCAAGTGGAAAGACAGTGAAGGTGGTATAAGCGGGGACGACAGTGATTACAGAATGATCTCAACTATCAAGATTGAGCATATATACAGTCAGGCGGGAGATAAACTGGAGATCATTGGGGTTGGAGGGATAAAGGACACGCAGTCTGCAATTGAAAAGATAAGCGCGGGAGCAAAGGCTTTGCAAATTGTAACTGGGCTAAGGGGTGAAGGTCCCTCAATTGCAGATGATATTAACCGTGGACTCGTGCAGTATATGGAAAAAGAGGGTATGAGCAGTATTTCAGAACTTGTGGGAGAACGTTTTACATCCGTGTGATTTTAGGGGATAATACTTCTGTGGTTTAGAAGTTAAAATCTGGAATTTGAGGTGAGCAAATGATTTCTGAAAATCTTCAATCAGCTATTAATACACAGATAAGAAACGAGTATTACTCTTCTTATCTCTATCTTTCCATGTCGGCTTACTGTGAATCAATGAATTTTTCAGGCTTTGCGGGTTGGCTGAGAAAACAGAGCGAGGAAGAACTTGCACATGCGATGCGCCTGCTTGATTTTTTGATAGATATGGACGGCAGGGTTGTTTTGGAATCAATTGATCAACCTCCTTCCGAATTTGGATCGTTACAGGAAGTCTTTCAGGAAGTTTTTGATCATGAAAGAGAAGTTACGACCATGATAAACGGCCTGTATGAACTTGCTTTGTCTGAGAGAGATCACGCGGCCGCAGTGGAACTTCACTGGTTTATACAGGAACAGGTTGAAGAGGAAAAAAGTGCAAGCGATATTGTTGAAAAACTGAAGCTTGCAGGTAACGACAGTGCTGCTCTTATTATTCTTGATCAGCATATAAGCAGCGGAAGAGAAGATAGCGAGTAATAAACCTACTGATCTGCTGAAGGTAGTATGGTACAGCAGCATAAAAGCTACGCTCTACCTGTATAAATTCAACACATTGTCAATTTTACTTAATAATTCACTTACTTTTACACGCTTTCCGCTTATGGGCAAATATTCAAAAGATGAAGTAGAGCTTGCTTCATCACAGCTGAAGGAGTTGGTGGCAAGGTAAGCGAAGTGCTCTTTTTGGAATGGAGGAGTTAGTTGGAGTGCTCATAGTGGATAGTGGGGAAGTTGCTTTATCCAATCTATCACATCAGGGTTGTGTGTTATTGAATAAATACTTAAATGTGGCAAACCTATCACAGCAACACCTGAGGCAGATTTAAATGATTTACATTTCCAATTTTTGTGCCCTGCGTCACAAGTGACTTCTTCATTGTCATTTTCTAAGTTATCCTTTAAATATTTGTAGGTGGATTCATCTTCTCCATTGCCGAACGCAATAATCATTTTAGGTTTAACCACTTGCAATATCCTTTCATGGACAGGCCAACAAGTATCAGCATCTTCAGGATAGTTAACCCCAGTATCATCTTTGCTTCGTTTGAAGATCAAATTGGAAGCACAGACTTCCGCGGGGTTTAATCCAAGCTTTTTAAGAAGCCAAAGGACTTGATCTTGCAAGTCGGATTTCCAACCCTCATCATCTATGTAATTATTTCTTTTCTTCTTGGGTAGTCCATCTAAGCTCCTTTCTATAGTTTCCTCTTTGTGATCTTCAGGGGCACCACCTGGATTGTACCCTAATAAATATACCGTCCCGGGTTTTAAAGTTTCTGAACTGCTATAAAGAACATTACCACTATAATCAAGGATTTCTTTAAGTTCAGATTTTGCAAATGAAACGAATGTGTTCACATTACTCATGTTGTTCTCCTCCTAATAAAAGTAATTTAATTTTAACATGGGGGGGGTAGTCAAGTCCTTTTATATAATAGGTGTAGAAATAACTCACTGTGTCAGTAACTATTTCTTTCTCAGTTAAGGTATTTATTTATATACTTTCCTGTGAGGGATGTTTTGGATTTTGCTACTTCTTGCCAATCTTGCCTTAATTGGCATTTTTCTTTATACTTGCCTATAGTGTTAATGGTTTAGTATAGTTGTGGAGTTAATTATTGTGTCAGGAGGCATAAATGTTTTCCGTTACTGAAAAAGCCATAGGTGAGATAAAAAAGCTTCTGAGGGAAGATGGTTTGGAGGATGCTTTTCTTAGGGTGAGAATAGTGCCTGGAGGTTGTTCAGGATTTGCCTATGAAATGGGATTTGACGATCAGACCAATGAACGAGACAAAATTATTGAAGCCGAAACAGGGGTAAAAGTCGCTATTGATGAACTTAGCTATCCTTATTTGGATGGCTCCACTCTGGACTTCAAAGATGGACTGCAGGGAAAAGGATTTTCAATAGAAAATCCTAATGCAACTGGTTCCTGCGGCTGTGGAGAATCTTTTACGGTTTGATCAACAGGTCTTTGAGTTGTAAGAGGTTTCTCTTTTATATGATTCCAACCGCTTGTTCCGTTATGTAGCTATGCACCTGGCAATTTGTTTTTAGTTTCCGGTTTTGGATAAACGTTCAGGTTTACTATAAAAGTTTCGTTGTTTATTATCCACTGGTTAGTGCTCCCGGTTTCAGTAATTATGTGCCAAATGCTCCAAATAGGATACTATTTAACCCCGTAAAATTTTCGTGGAGTAATTAATGACCAAATCCCATAAATCTCTCATCGCTCATGAAGAGGCCAAATCTTACAAAAGGATAAAGTCAAAACACATTATAGAGTCTCTTTTTGCTGACTTTGTGCCATGGAACAAGCTCCCTCATTTCGGGCGCAGCATCACCGCTCCAAATGGGTCTAAAATAGAACTGCAAGATGATCCGGCCGTTATAGTCGGCGTTGGAACGCTGAAAGACACGGGCAAACAGTTTGCAGTTATCGCCCAGCAAACGCCTTCAAATGACGAAGAGAGGGCAAGGTTTAACTATGGCCTTGTTAAAGCCGATGGTTACGGACTGTCTTATAACATGATGGAGTACGCAGAGAAAAATAATCTCGCACTTTGTACGTTCGTTGATACGGTAGGGGGAGACCCTTATGAATATTCAGCTAAAAAACTTCAGTCGTGGCTGATTTCGTACTGTCAGTCAAAGATGATATCACTTAAAACCAAATCCATCTCCGTTGTTCTTGGTCTTGGCGGAAGCGGAGGAGCAATTGCGATACAACTTGCCCATACAAGGTTAATGATGTCAAGAGCTGAGTATTCAGTAATTACCGCCGAAGGTTGCTCTGCAATTCTGTTCAGAAGTGCCGATAAGGTGCTTGACGCACTGCAGGTACTTCAGCCAACGGCGACCTATATGAAAAAATACGGAATTATTGACGAAATTATAAATGAACCCCCTTTGAACAAAGCTGATTATTTTGAAGTTTCTCTGGAGAGGATCAAAAAATCCCTGATAGACTCGTATCAGGAGCTTGAACATTTTGACCTTAACTATCTGAAGACGAACCTTCAGGACAAAATAGACCTGGTTGGGAGTCTGGAAAAAAATCCCAGACGGTACAGGGGCATAGCCAAGCAGATTAAAGCCTCAATACAGTCTTATTTCTCCAAACCGGCAATCCCTGACATCTCGGAAATGCAGATAGCCCTTTATGGAGCTGAACCTTATTTCTGCAACGATGAAAAAGATGGTGAAGGCAAAACAATACGGTACGGATGTAGAAAACAGTTTAAACGTGAGGAACTTCAGAATAACTTCTCAGCGTGTCCTGATTGTTATAAACCTGAAACCTTGAACTCTGACGACTACCTGAACCTGCTGATAGACGACGATTCTTTCAGGGAGATAAGAGGAGATTTGAAAATTGATGATATATCTTCAAAGTTCAGATTTTACGACTACTCTTCTTCAAGAGAAAAAGCCTCAAAAAGGACTGATTCCAAGGACTCCCTTGTTATAGGCTATGGGCTGATCAACAATTATAAAATAGCAGTTGCAGTCTGTGATTTCAGATTTATGGGCGGATCAATGAGCGCGGTGTTTGGGGAAAAGATGAAGCTCATTGTTGATCACGCAGTACGAAACGGACTTCCTTTAATAACGGTCACTGCAAGCGGGGGAGCAAGAATGCAGGAAGGCACCGTTGCGCTTTACCAGATGGCAAAAACAATATCATCTATATTGAAGTTAAAAGAAGCTGGTCTTCCCAATATTTCCATACTTGGACATCCTACAACCGGAGGCGCACTTGCCAGTTACGCTGTTCAGGGGGACTTCATTCTGTCTGAGCGAAAAGCCACAATAGCTTTTGCAGGTGATAGGGTCGTTAAACTTACCAGTGGAGGCAGGGGCGTTGATCCAGAAATAATGACCTCAGAGTTTTATACAAAGCACGGCGGAATACATCTGACAACTGAGAGACATCAACTGAAATCCGTAATTGCGGGAATTTTACAAGTAAAAGGTTTTAAGACTGCCAAAATACAAAATCCGGAAAAAGAGTTTAAAGAGGATTGGTATTAAAGTTCAATAGGTCATCCAGGCTTATTTTATTTCTATAAATTGTGTTGCAGCAACAGGAAAAGATCATACTGCATTATTTCTGCTTGACAAAAAATGGGGGGGGGTACTATAGATTAAAGTGATTAGAAATCACAGGAGGATTGAGGGAGATTGTATTAGTTGGTATGGTAGGTAAATCCACTGAAAAACTAGTTAGTAGACTAATCTATATAATGCAAGTAAATAAGTGTGTTGAAATATTACAAACCAACTTAAGATTTTTTGGAATTATAGGAGACAGCCTATTATAAAATTTAGTCACTTTTATTAAGGAGAACAAAAAACATGAGTAATGTTAATATCGTTGTTAACGAAGCAAAATCTAAACTTGGATCAATGCTTAAGTGTAGTGGAGACGTTCTTTATAGCAGTGCAAAAACTCTGAACCAACCTGTTATCCCAGTGTACTTATTAGGATTAAATCCGGGCGGGAACCCTGAAGACCCAAACCACAAAAAGAGCACTGTAGAAAAGAGCTTAGATATCCTACCCAGTAAAATAAATAATAATTACACTGGGCAATGGGGAAATAATGTTGGCAAATACGGACCGGGAAAACACCCGTTACAAGTTAATGTAATATATGTGCTAGAATGTCTTGTTGGTATAGGAAAAGGAAAAACCAAGGATGTCTGTGCTTCCAATTTGATTTTCAAACGAAGCAAAGATCAAAGTGGTGTCAACTATAAGGATGCCGATATATGTTGGCCTATTCATAAAAAAATACTGGAAATAGTTAAACCTAAATTAATTATCACTATAGGTAATAGCAAAACAAAATCTTCGTATATGTATTTAAGAAAAAAATTGAGACGTAACAATAACAATGAAATCATTGGTGACACAGGGCACAC
>CAZUNK010000133.1:0-1771 GCA_964622285.1 uncultured Spirochaetia bacterium | reverse complement strand
CCCTTAGGTCGTCCTCGTTTTTAATTTCGTTCTTTTTTATAAAATTTGATAAAGAGGTCTTGATCCCACTGAAACTGAAGTCCAGAGTGTCTTTTTTATTTAACGGAACCGGGAATTTATATTTTTCCGGATCGCCAAGTGCGGCCATATTATCAATTACCATTCCACCTGGATAGCCCAGTCCCATCAGCTTGGCTGCTTTATCAAAGGCCTCTCCTGCTGCATCGTCCCTTGTCCTGCTGATCGGTTCAAAGCATGTATAGCCATTTACGTGAAATAAATTAGTGTGTCCTCCTGAGGCTATAAGTGCCGTAAGCGGAAACTCAACTGTATTCTCCAGGTGGATTGCTGACACATGTGCTTCAAGGTGATTTACTCCAATCAGAGGTTTGTTAACTGCAAAGGCGACCGTTTTTGCAGCAGCAAGTCCGACAAGGAGCGAGCCTATAAGCCCCGGACCCTGCGTGACGGCTATTCCGTCAAGATCCGTAAGATGCAGCCCTGCTTCATCCAGAGCGCTGTCAATTACTGGCAGGATTGATTCAAGGTGCATTCTGGATGCTACCTCCGGAACCACTCCGCCATATTTTTTATGGACCGACTCCTGTGAGGCAACTACATTTGCAAGTATCTCTTTACCGTTCTTTACAATGGCGGCAGCTGTTTCATCACAGGATGATTCTATTCCAAGTACAAGGGGTCCCATACCACCTTAATGATACCTTAACTTGATCAGAAAAACCTGTACCTTATGGGTGCTGTGATTGAAGGATTTATTTTAGCACAGGAACATTAACTCCTGTTCGGTCCGGTAAGATACCGTTACAGAAGTGGTACTATGTATTATTTACTGATGAGGTGCAGGGTCTAATAAGCTATAAGTTAGAACGAAAGGAACAACAGGAAACCAAATCAGAAATGCTCTTGAAACAAAGTATCTTTTTCATTATATACAACATATGCTCAATAACGGACCAATCGTTTGTATATCAGATTAGATATGCCTTTTGGAAGAAATCTTTCAGCTGTGTTAAATCCCCAGGAAGCAATTCGGAACAACAGAAAACTTCTGAACCGATTGTTTTGTATATTAACCATATCAATTTGTAGATGTTTTTCAGCAAGGATCTCCACCCAATGTTTTTCATATAGATCCCTGTGTTTATTGATAATATAAGAATAGTAAATGTCTGCTTTACTGACCGTATTCATATACATTGAATCTCGTTGTACTCTATAGTTAAACAAATATTCCGGTATTACTTTTACCTTCCATCCATCTTTAATCATGTTTATCCAGTGTTCCCAGTCTTCATGGCTCTCCATTCCTTCATCATACATTGCCACTTTAACGGATGCTTCTCGCCTGAAGCAGGATGCTCCAGTCCCGGGAGTATTGATTAAACTGCTAATTAAACTCTCATCATTTTCTTTCACTTCCCAAGTTGAAGTTAAAGCTCCAAAATATTGTACAAAAGGGGCAACAATTCCAACATCTTTATCATTTTCAAACACTTTCCTTGCCTTCTCCAGATAGGTGGGTTCTATATAATCATCTCCGTCAAGGCAGCATATATAATCAGAATCCGAGTTCCTTATTCCCTCATTACGGGCTGCAGGAAGACCTTTATTTTCATCTAATTTTATTAAATTAACGCTGTCTGAAATCTCGTTCAGAACCTGTATTGTCCTTGGGTCGTCCGAGCAGTCATCAACTAATATCAACTGCACATCCTGCAAAGTCTGACCACGGACCGAATCAATCGCCTGC
>CAZUNK010000132.1:0-9266 GCA_964622285.1 uncultured Spirochaetia bacterium | reverse complement strand
GTGCTGCAGGCTGGGAATGGAAATAACCTCCTTGATAAGTTGCGTGGCTTTGCTTTTTTTAACGTTTCCATTCTTAATGCCCAGAAAAACGGCAAGCAGATAAAAACTGACCACCTGGGTCGTGAACGCTTTGGTGGAAGCCACTCCTATTTCCGGACCCGCCTTGGTGTGGACTGCGTAGTCGGAATCCCTTGCTATCTTGCTCATCTCAACGTTTGTAAGACCTATGGTTTTGGCACCCGCTTTCTTTGCGGCCAGCAGCGCCTCGGAAGTATCCGCAGTCTCTCCTGATTGAGAAACTGCAATGACCAGCGTGTTTTTATCAACAATATGGTCCCTGTAACGAAATTCAGAAGACAGATCGGTTTCCACCGGCACGCGTGCAACAGACTCAATAAAATACTTTCCAATAAGAGCAGCGTAGTATGAAGTACCGCATCCCAGGATCAATATCTTTGAAACTTCATCTATCTTAAGAGAACTCAGTTCTTTAAAAGATACCGATTGACCCACGCCTCCGAACCTTTCTCTCATGGTGCTCAGAAGTGCCATGGGCTGCTCATATATCTCTTTCAGCATAAAGTGCCGGTATCCCTCCTTTTCAACCGATACCTGATCCCAGGTAATGGTTTTCGGAGTCCTTTTGACTTTTTTTCCCTTGGCGTTGGTAATTTTAACAGAGTCAGAGGTGATAACGGCAAGGTCGCCGTCTTCCAGAAATATTATTTTGTCCGAGTGCGGCAGGATGGCCGGCACGTCTGAAGCAAGAAATCTTTCATCTTTATTTTCAGCAATAACGAGGGGGGAGAATTTTCTGACGGCAATGATCTTTTCAGGTTCTTTATCAAAGACCACCGCCGCGGCATAAGAGCCTTCAACCTTTGAAAATGCCTTCCTTACTGACGCCTCAAACGAATCGCCGAGCTGGACAAAATGCTCCACTAAATGAGCGACCACTTCCGTGTCCGTATCGGAATAAAACTCGTGCCCTTCTGATCTCAGGTCATCTCTCAGTTCCGCAAAGTTCTCAATTATGCCGTTATGAACGACGCTTATACTTCCCGATACGTGAGGATGGGCATTCTGCTCCGTGGGTCTGCCATGAGTTGCCCAGCGGGTATGCCCTATGCCGACCTTACCGGAGATATTCTGAGTTTTCAGTTTTACCGCTAATTTATCAAGGTTTCCTTCGCTTTTTATAACGGACCTGCCGCTCTCGTTCAGAACGCAGATGCCCGAAGAGTCGTAGCCCCTGTACTCAAGGGATCTAAGTCCATTGTACAGCACGTCAACGGTGCATTCAGGATTGCCGATATAACCTACTATGCCGCACATTCTATTCCCCTTTTTTTCTCCTGCTCCATCCTTTTATTGTCTTCTGCCGGTTTCTTTCAATAGCAAGAGAATCTCTGTCAACGTCTTTCGTTATTGTGGACCCCGCCGCGGTAACGGACCCCTTCCCTACCTTGATGGGAGCAACGAGCATGCTGTCGCTTCCTATAAAAGCACCGTCCTCTATAACAGTTCTGTGTTTATTGATACCATCGTAATTACACGTAATGGTACCAGCACCTATATTAACCTTCCTGCCCACGGTGGCATCCCCGATGTAAGACAGGTGCGGGACCTTACTGCCTCTGCCAATATCTGACTTTTTGATCTCTACAAAATTGCCTATCTTTGAGTTTTGCCCTATATTTGCTCCCGGTCTCAGACGTGCAAATGGACCAACCACAACGCTGCTCTCCACGATACATCCTTCCAGATGAGAGGAGAACTTTATACTGACGTTCTTACCTAAAACGGCATCCTCCAGGTAGACGTTTGGTCCTATAGTGCACGACCTGCTGATTTTCGTGCGTCCGTAGATATAAGTGCCTGGATATATTACCGTATCCCTCCCAATTTTAACGTCGGGAGCAATAAAGGTTGAATCCGGATCAGTTATGGTCACCCCGGATGCAAGGAATCTGTTAAGTATTCTGCGCCTCATATAGCTTTCCATATCTGCAAGCTCCGATCTGTCGTTTACTCCAAGTATCTCACCTGTATCGGTAACGCTGTGAACAAGGATCTTCAGACCTTTCTTAACGGCAAGGCCAATTATATCAGGCAGATAGTACTCCCCCTGTTTGTTATCTGAACTCAGTTTTCTCAGTGCATCCCAGAGAAAATCCGACCTGACGCAGTATATTCCCGCATTGACCTCTTTTATCCGTTTTTCCTTGACAGAAGCGTCTTTTTCCTCAACAACGTGCTGCAGACTGTTATTCTCATCCCGGACTATACGCCCGTAGCCGCCTGGAGAGTCCAGCTTGGAAGATATAAAGGAAATTACAGAACGGCTTTTCAGGTGCCCTCCGACCAGTTTTCTCAGGGTACCTCCCGTAACTGCGGGAGAATCTCCATTGATTATAAGGATGTTTCCTTTATATGACCCAAGGTGCGGCTCAGCTGATAAAACCGCATGACCCGTTCCAAGCTGGCGGTCCTGAACAACGTACTCAACCCCTGAAAGCATCTCATCCACGCAGCCTTTTATCACGTCGCCTCTATATCCCAGAACCATACAGGTTCTGTCAGGATTTAGAACTCCGGCCGCATCCAGAACGTAACCTATCATAGGTTTGCCCAGAACAGAGTGGACCACCTTCGGCAGTTCCGACCTCATACGCTTTCCTTTGCCTGCCGCAAGAATTAGAACGACCAGAGACATTAACGGGTCCTTGGATTCACAACGAAAGAAGTTTTATTTTCCACAGATTGCCTGATATTAGAAGGGAATATCATCATCAGTGCTTACTGATTCTTCATCAAAGTTCATGGCTTTAGCCTCTTCACTTTCTTTTTCAGAAGGAGCCTGATTGCCAGGAGGAGCTTGACCGGGAGATGTTTGCCTGGACCTTTCCCCAGCCTGCCCAAGCATCTGCATCTGCCTTGCTACTATTTCGGTGGTCCATCTTGTATTACCTTCCCTGTCCTCCCATGACCTGTTTTGAATTGTACCTTCAATATAGACCAGCTTACCTTTGGTAAGATACTCTCCGCATATCTCAGCCAACCTGCCCCAGGCTACTACCCTGTGCCAAGTGGTACGCTCCTGCCTTTTACCTTCTTTATCATTAAAAACTTCTGTTGTAGCCATAGAGAAGTTGGCAACTGCCTGACTATTTGCAGTGTAGCGGATTTCCGGATCGCCTCCGAGATGACCTACTAAAATAGCTTTATTGACTGACATTCTTTATCTCCAGTATATAAATATCTGTTAAATGAGTTTAATTTACCAGTAATCTTTAAAGAATAACAGAAACATTGTTTACAAACGAGTTTACTATTTTCCCCGTCATTCCCCAAATAATGTGGTCTCCGTATCCATAAACGAAATCCTCCACACGAATGCCGTTTATCTCTTTAACTCTAAGCCTCATGTTATCTTCGTTGAGAAAATGAAATAAAGGTATCCACATGCACTGATCGACCTCTTCGCTGATAACGAGATCTTTTGCCTGCTCCAGAATTGCGACAAACGGCGTAACGACGTACCTGGGACCCTGGGGACTTAGCGGCTTTATGGGATCCATTTCACCAATTACCTTTGCATCCCTTTCAAGGTCAATTCCAACCTCTTCATTGACCTCTCTGACGGCGGTAAGTCTGATATTTTCGTCCTCTTCTTTTTTCTTACCGCCCGGGAAAGCCATGTGTCCTGAGTAAGGATCTCCGGAGCGTTCGGTTCGTTTAATGAACAGCATCTCCAGATCCCTGTTCAGAATTACGGCAACTGATGCATCTATGTGACCGGGCCCTTCAAATTTCCTTTTTGGAATTTTGGATTTATAATATCTTTCCAGATCATAAAGCAGTTTTTTGTTCAAGGCAGACGCAACCTGTTTCTTCAGTATCGTAGATCAACACAAATTATATTTAAAAAATCATAAAGCTGAAAATTTTCATGGTCTTCAGGTCCAAAATTCTAACCTTTCTCAACAAACTGTTCCCCGTGCCTGCTTACGGGGACGCAGCAGTTGGTGAAGAGGTGAGTTACGACGTATCCTGCGTAATAAACTTCTACGGAAGAACCAAGCTTCTGCGAAATATACTTTCCTGCCTGAAAGAACAGGACCTTAGCACGAGCAGGTTTGAAGTCTTGCTGGTAGAAGACAGGGGCGGGACGTCCCAGGGAGATGAAACGGCAAAGGAGTTCTCCAGCTTTTTTAACGTAACCTACCTGACTTTAAAGGATAATTTTGGCACCATGGGCTACTCCAGAAACCTGGGCGTAGCTGCTTCCAGGGGAAAATATATTCTCTTTCTGGACGATGATACGGTAATTCTGCAGAGCAACTTCTTAACTCTGCTGATAAAAACGTTTGAGCAGAGCAAGCCGGACGGAGTGGTTCCCATGGGCGTTGCCAGCTTTTGTCTGATAAAAAATAAATATCAGTTTCACGACCCTTTTTTCCCCGCCAACAAATGCATGGCATATTCAAGAAAAACCCTGATTGAACTGAAGGGATTCAGTTCAGAAATAATCGGACAGGAAGATGTGGAATTTACAATAAGGCTCGGTACAAGAAATAAAAAACTACTGAACAGACCTGAACTGGTTTATTATCATCCCCCGCTGATTCAGCAGGGCTACAGCAAATCAGCGGCCGTGGGACTTTCCTACTACAGATTGAAAAAGCAGTATCCCTTTGCCGTATGGATGTTATTACTGATGAACGGCTGCAGGTTTCTGCCTCTTGGCGTACTGCGGTTCAGTGATAAATATAAAAACCAGTTCAGGTTCAGTATGGGTTTTCTGATCGGTATATTCTACGGCATAATAAACAAAAAAGTGGATTACAGGTAACGGTTGACATGAACTTTATATCAAGACTTTTACCCTACAAGGACCTGATCTACATATTGATCTGGAGGGAGTTTAACGTAAGGTACAGAAACAGTGTCCTGGGCGTTCTGTGGGCAGTGCTTCAGCCGCTGAGTTTGATGCTGCTTTTTACGTTTGTTTTTACATACATTATGAACGTGAAGATCGGAGATTTTCCGCGCCCCGTGTTTTTTTACAGTGCACTGCTTCCCTGGACGTTCTTTTCCTCATCGATCAATTACTCCATAAACAGCCTTTCTTCCAACAGTGCACTTATAACGAGGATATATTTCCCTAGAGAAATACTCCCTCTGTCGGGCATTGCGCTGGCGTTCATTGACATGCTCATTGCCAGTCTGCTGTTTGTTTTAATGATGGTGTATTTCCAGATCCAGATAACCCTGGCGGTGCTGTGGATCTTTCCTCTGGTAATGTTGCTTTTGATATTCACCATCTCAGTATCACTTCTGTTTGCCAGTTTGAACGTCTATTACAAAGACGTTGAACTTCTCTCCAAGTTTGTTCTGCAGCTTATTTTCTTTGGCTCTCCGATTATTTACTCAATAGACAATCTGAGCCTGAAGTTCAAGTTGCTGCTTTTCCTGAACCCGCTCACGTTCATAATTGAAAACATAAGAAGGTGCGTACTGGAGGGAAGGCACGTCGTACTCTGGCAACTGGTCTTCACCTTGACGCTTGCGATAATACTGTTCTATGTAGCACAAAAAATATATAACAAGCTAGAAAGAGAGTTCGCCGATGTCGTCTGAAGCCATAATAGAGGTCAGAAACGTCTGGAAAAAATTCCAGGTCGGACAAACCTCGCATAACACGTTAAGAGAGAGTATTGAGTCTTTTTTTTCCGATAGAGAGTCCGGCAAAATAGGAAGAGATGAGTTCTGGGCATTAAGAGACGTCAACCTAACCGTTAATAAAGGCGACTCGGTGGGGCTTTACGGACCAAATGGTTCAGGAAAAACAACGATCATAAAACTCCTTGCCAAAGTAACTTATCCAACAAGGGGTGAGGTGGTGGTAAGAGGAAAAATTGCCCCGCTGATTGCGGTAGGCGTTGGATTCCATCCTGATCTGACCGGAAAAGAGAACATTTACATTAACGGTGCTATACTCGGAATGACAATAGAGAAAATAAAAGGCGTTGAGGAACAGATTGTAGAGTTTTCGGGACTGGAAAAAAAATTCTTGAACATGCCCGTAAAAAAATATTCTTCCGGTATGATCGCAAGGCTGGGGTTTTCAGTCGCCGTCCACAGTGACGTGGATATTTTTCTTTTAGATGAGATACTGGCAGTGGGGGATAGATCTTTCCGTGATAAATGTGAGCTGAAGATAGACCAGTTGATGAAAGAAGATAATAAGACGTTTATTATAGTCAGTCATAATCTTGAGGGGACCAAGGAACTGACCGACCGGATTTATTATCTTAATAAAGGCAGCATTGAAAAAATAGAAACAACGGAAAGAAACTGACAGGAGCAGTTTATAAACTTATACGCGGCGCTTTCTTAGCAGCGGCCTTTCCACTACGGATCATGGGCCGTGTTCGTTCTGCGGTCTGAAAACAGATAACGATATAGAATTGATAAAAGGTAATAAACCGCAATAACGGCGCTGAACAAAAATATAAACAGCTTTATGTCATAAGATGAGAAAAACAGGCTTCTTAAACTTCTGTAACTTATTCCCAGTAAACCTAACGTCGTCATACATAACAGGACCATACCAAGAACCATTAAAAGCCATTTCCTGATATTGCGGGAACAGGTACGAGAACCTCTTTCTTTATTATTTGCAGGAAAGACCTTACTCCAGTCAACAAATGCGCCGTATATCAGAACCTGCTTCACAAAGGCTATGTTAAGCATCAAATAGATGGTCAGGTGAAAGAAAACGGCAAAACAAAGCCAGACTCTGAAGATCCTTCTGCTTACAAAACAGGCGGCAATGAATGTTATTTCAAACAGAAATCCCAGACTGTCCATTACTTCCCAGAACAGATTGCTCTTTAAATCCATAAAATAGCCAACAAGGTATTTATCCAGCTTTTTAACATAGTATGTGGTGTTCAGCCATCCTCGTACGGCCTGAGTTGATAGATCAAGATCAATCCAGGTATATTTCGGAACGGCTGCGGTAAAAAATCCAAAACCTATACACAAGGCCAGAAGTGAAGTGGCGTAGTTTCTCTTCTTACCGAGTTTGTTCTGTATCCTGTTATATGAATCAATTGAGTAATACTTTCCCCAGTCGGAAAAAGCCATCAGTAAAAGCGTTAACTCAATTATTATCCCATGGTCAATCTTGCCAAACGAGTACTGAAACGAGTTACAGATAATAATAAGTAAGGACAGGATAAGTGAGACGTATCTTGTTCTATAGCCAAAAAGCAGAAGTACAAACAGCAGCGGAAGCAGAAAATCCACCACTTGAAAAAAGGCTGCAGGTGGAAATCCGCTGAAAAGTGCGGCTATTGATAAGACCGGTGGATTAAAAAATATATCAGGAAACTGCGATATCCATGAATGTCTCGGTACACCAAAGACAAACAAGTGAAAGGAGGCAAAAATGATCCTGAATATGGACAGTGATCTGGGGTTTACATAGGCAATTTCATGAAGCCTTTTTTCCAGATAGATCAGTATTGTGAATACGGGTCTGATTAACATGATGCCTTGAAGGGATGGTTTATAAGGATGTTACATTTTTAATGCTGCACTTTTCCTTTGTTTGACCTTCCGGACCATAGTATATTTGTAATCTGCACCTTTGGTATTTCAATCCTTTAATGCTTTTTTCATCTGCTCCGGTCAGTTTGTTCAAGCGGCCTTTGATCCAGCTTATTCCCTCTTCCCTGGCCGTTGATGAAAGAGCGCTGCGAGAGTTTAGCAGCCCAAAACCATTATTCATTACACGGACTGCGTATATAACCGGCATAGGTTTAAAAAGACGAACGTAATCAACTTTTATCTCGCCGCGCTGCGTCAACATGTAAAGCCTTGGTTCATGTTGAACTCTGAATTCACTGCCAAGGTGGTTACCGAAATGGCCTCCTCCTGGAAAGATAACCGCGGGATAAGGTTCAAGGCCCAGTGGGCTGTAGGTTAAAATAAAAGGAACACCAAGAAAACACAGCAGAAATGCTCTTGAAATGAAATATCCTTTTTTCATGATATGCAATAGACGATCAATAACGAACAAGTCGTTTGTATATTAGTTCAAACAAACTTTCTGGAAAAAATTTCCTGGAGGTGATCAGGACCCAAAAACCAATTCGGAACAACAGGAAACTTTTAAACCGTCTGATCCTGATGTGATACTCATTGCTTTTCAGATGCTTTGCAGTAAATATCTCCACCCAGTGTTTTTTATATAACTCCCTGTGCTTATTTATGATATAAGAATAATAAACGTCTGCATTACTGACCTTGTCCCTGTACTTTGAACCTCTGAGCATTCTACTGTTAATCAAGTATTCTGGTATTACTTTTATTTTCCATCCATCTTTGATCATGTTTATCCAGTGTTCCCAGTCTTCATGGCTTTCCAGCCCTTCATCATACATGCCCACTTTAACGGATGCTTCCCGCCTGAAGCAGGACGACGATGGTATGATGTTATTACTTAACATGCTGATCAAACTCACTCTGTCTTCTCTGATCTCTTTTTTTGCACTAAAACTTCCAAATTGCTTTACAAAAGAGGTTACTATCCCGGCGTCTTTATTGTTCTCAAACGCGTTCCTTGCCTTCTCCAGATAAGTCGGTTCCAGATGATCATCCCCGTCAAGGCAGCATATATACTCAGAATCCGAGTTTCTTATTCCTTCATTGCGGGCTGAGGAAACTCCTTTGTTCCTGTCCGATCTTATTAAATGAACGCCGTCTGAGATTTCATTCAAATCCCGTATTGTTCCCGGATCGTCCGAGCAGTCATCAACTACTATAAGCTGCACGTCCTGAAGCGTTTGACCACGGACCGAATCAACTGCCTGCTTTAAGTATTTTCCCTTATTGTAAGAGGTTATCACTACGGTAAATCCGGACCCGGACGAGGGGTTGTCCCTATTCATATTGCTATGTTCTTTGAGTACCGACATAACGATATCCACACAGGATTATCAATAACGAACCAGTCGTTTGTATATTAGCTCAGACAAACCTTTTGGAAGAAGTCTCTCAGCTGTGTTCAGTGCCCAGGATGCAATCCGGAACAACGGAAAACTTCTCCACCGTAAGATCTCTACATAACGCTCACTGCTTTGCAGATGTTTTGCAGCAAGGACCTCAACCCAGTGTTTTTCATACAGCTCCCTATGCTTATTTACAATATAAGAACAATAAACATCTGCCTTACTGAGCGTACTTTTATACAT
>CAZUNK010000131.1:0-3620 GCA_964622285.1 uncultured Spirochaetia bacterium | reverse complement strand
GATGTGTTTGACGGGCTAACGAATCTCCAACGCTTACATATGTATAGCACTGACCTTACGACCCTGCCTTCAGATGTTTTTGACGGTCTGTCAAATCTTTACCGCCTGAGCTTGCACAACAATAATTTTGAGACCCTGCCTGAAGATGTTTTTGACGGGCTAACAAGTCTCCGAGAACTAAATCTGGGCTCCAATCGTAATCGTAACCTGGAGCTACCTGAAAACATATTTAAAGGTCTGTCAAATCTTGAAAGCCTGAGGCTGGACAACAATCATTTTGAGACCCTGCCTGAAAACATATTTGACGGGCTTTTTCAATCACATTCAGGAGCCATAGGTCTGGGGTTCAATGACTTTGAGACCCTACCTGAAAACATATTTAAAGGGATAAGACTGAGGAGTCTATATATGCCTTATAATGCCCTTACGACCCTGCCTTCAGGCTTGTTTGACGGGCAGGAAGATTATCTGCGAGGCCTGTTTCTGACTTTTAATGAGCTGACGACCCTGCCTTCAGACTTATTTACCGGGCTTTCAAATCTCAGAGAACTGTGGATGGGCGGCAATTGGCACCTAGAACTGACTGACGAAAACGTGTTTGAAGGTCTGTCAAATCTCCGGTCGCTGGATTTGGGTGGCATCCTAACGAGAAACTTTCATGAAGATATATTTGGCGGACTTACCAGTCTCACATGGCTGAGTCTGAGTCACAACAGGATAACGACCCTGCCCGCAGGTCTGTTTGACGAACTATCAAGTCTTGAGGTGTTGAATCTGCGTTGCAATGAGAGGTTAACAACCCCGCCTGCAGGACTACCATCAAGTATTGACTTGGATCTGAGGGGAACCCCCTTCGGTGCCCGCCACAATTGCGGTAGTGTGTACTTTTCGGGCAGCGGCATCCCCCCTTCGGTGATCGGGTGGACCTGCGTACATGGGAGGAATTGTTGAACTGCGTTATTAAGGGGCAGCGGCATCCCCCCTGGGTGAAAGGTGGATAAGGATTGACGGCAAATTCTCGACTGAGATATAGGTCAGGTGTTCTGATGCCACAGTTAAAGCCAGATATAAAATGGGGCATCGTATAACGGCAGTACAGCGGACTCTGGATCCGTAAGTCTAGGTTCAAATCCTAGTGCCCCAGCCACTGTTTACTTTACTCAATCCAGAGGATAGAATTAGCGAACAGGAGGAAAATAAATGAGCATCGGAATAACTGTAAAGGCAAACATAAATCCTGAATCCGTTGAAGAGACGAAGCAGTTCTTTATTGATAATATAGCAGATACCAGAAACTTTGAAGGGTGTGAATGGGTCAGCGTGTTTTTTGATGAAAACGACCCAACGGTAATGTTCATAATGGAACGGTGGCAATCAAAGGAACATTATGAAAAATATCATCACTGGCGAGCGGAGAATGGCAGCCTGGACAAGATACGAAGCTTTCTGTCAGGCGGGGTTGAAAGAAGCTCCGGGACGATAGTGGCGTAGACGTAGGTGGATCTTACTTGTTCTCAGGAACTGATTCCATCGATTATATTAAATCCGCTTTGTGATATTTGATAAACGTCACCGTCATCGGCAAATCTTGGGTCACCTTCAGTAAGTTCAATCAGGTTTCTTTGTACCAGAAGTTTAAACATGTCCCTGCCGCCAAAGTCTTTTGCAAGAAATAAAACGTTTTTCAGCTCCCCGCGGGTTATCTTATTGCCGTAGGCATAGCCTTTGATCAGTTCAAGAGCAGGTTTTATAAAAATTTCAATGTTCATAGATTTGATTTTATAGTCTGAACTGCTGTTTTCAGACTGTAAACGTGTTTTACTTTTTCAGGGTAAACGTCCCGTTTACCGTAATTTTAGTTACTTCCTGTTTTTTATCAACACCGTGCGAGGATGACCATAGTTTGTGGACTGTTGCTGAAGATCATATGTTCTGGCTTGAGGAATGAATTGACGCGGGAAAACAGAAGAACTTTTAAGAACCTTCAACCCGTCTTTGTAAAAATATCCCCTTGTGTATTAACGTAAGGTTTTCTGTATTAGAATCGTGTCTGAATCAGGAGGACAGCTTTAAAATTCTCTGTTTATATTGTAAAGCACCTGAACTGAAGTTTCTGTTTTTTTAGCTGATGACGTTAGTGGGGGTTTAACGCTGCTATTTCTGTTTTGTGAAATCAATCTTCGTTACTTCCGAACTGAACTCCGCGTTTTTATTCCCCACGCTGAATTTACAGTCAAGAACGGCGCCGCTTTCCACGCTGACCGTTTCAGCTTCAGCCTCGGAACTGCTTTTAACGTTGGCAGTTTTGTGAATCTTTAGATCCTGAACTCTGATCTTTCCTTCAACCATTCCAAAAACTATTAACTTTGATGAGTTCACATTACCAATTACTTTGCCCGTTTCTCCAACAATAAGGTTTTTATCAACCTGTATATCACCTTTTAGAAAACCTTCTATTCTGATTGACGACGTTGAGGTGAACTTTCCTTCAAAAGAAGTTCCTTCACTTACAAGGGTCATTATTTTGTCTCCATTTCCGCCCTTGCCGCCGTGTATGATTCTTTTCACTAACCTGCCTATCATTTTACATCACCCCTGTTCTATGTATTTCTTAGGATTTATTTTCTTGCCGTTTTTTATGATTTCATAATGTAAGTGGGGACCGGTTGATCTGCCGGTTGAGCCTACCTTGCCGATCTCATCTCCTGAAGAGACTTTCTGGCCTTTAACGACCTTTACTTTGGAAAGATGAGCGTACAGGGTCTTAAAACCATTTTTATGTTTTACGACCACGCACTTTCCATAGCCTCCGTAATATCCAGCACGTTCAACTACGCCGTCCGCCGTCGTTTTAACGATATCTCCCACGGACCCGTAGAAATCTGTACCGGAATGAAAGGCTCTTTTTTTCTTGAAGGGGTCAATTCTGTATCCATATTCTGATGATACTGAGCTGTCAACGGGACTTCCTATCGGGTAGGTACGAAGGATTCTGATCGTGTCTTCAGTGCGTTTGCTTATTAAGTCCAGATATTCACCGCTTAGCCGCCCGGGATCGTCTGACGGGAGATAAAGTCCTCCCATGGAAAGGTCCTTATTTATTCCTTTTTTCTCCAAAAATTTTTCCATATAAATAAGCTTTTCTTCAATCTTCTGGATCTTTTTCACGTTTTCGTTCAGTTTTATCCTTTCTGTTTTTTCTTTCTTTACCAGATCCTCCTTACTTTCCTGATCGTCTTTTTCCCCGCTTTCACACGCAAGGGCAGGGACTTGATGCTCTCCGGGCTCTGAAACGCTGTTCATCGCAGCTGACCTGTCCGTTAGAACGTAAGAGTAAAGCCACACGCCGGATAAAAAGGTAATTATGGCAAAACATACAAAAGAAAACAGAACTGAAGGAAACCCAAGGTGTCTGGAGGAACCCTTTCTTTCGGAAATCAGAACAATACTTATATTGTTTTTTAACATCTCTTAACCTCTCTGTTGTCTGAATATTATTAAGATCCAATAAAACTGAAATATCAAAATATCCATAAATTATCGCACTTATTATAATAAAATGCAAATCAGGGAAAATTATCGGCCACTTTATTAAAAAAGTCGCTTTCAAGCGTGAACGC
>CAZUNK010000130.1:0-1972 GCA_964622285.1 uncultured Spirochaetia bacterium | reverse complement strand
GAAAACCTGTTTGATGGACTTTCACGCCTTACAACCTTGGATCTGCAAAACAATCCCCTGACAACTCTTCATGAAGATGTGTTTGATGAGCTCACCGGTCTCATACATCTGAGTCTGAATCAAAATGACCTGACTACCCTTCATGAAAACCTCTTTGATGGACCCTCACGTCTTGAGCGGCTGGAAATATTTAGTAATAGAGGTCTGACTACTCTTCATGAAAACCTCTTTGACGGGCTCTCAAGTCTGAAAACACTGTGGCTGGATCACAATTCCCTGACGGAACTACCTGAAAACCTCTTCGACGGGCTCTCAAGTCTGGACGAACTGTGGCTGGATAACAATTCCCTGACGACCCTTCCTGAAGAACTCTTTGACGGACTCTCAAGTCTGGAAAGACTGAATCTGAGTAACAATTTCCTGACTACTCTTCATGAAAACCTCTTCAATGGACTCTCAAGTCTGGAAACACTGGACATGAGAGGCAACAACCTTGATGCCACCCCCGCAATTTGTAGTGAAATGAGGGTAACTTGCCATACCAACTAGAGAGGAACATTGACAGGTCTTGAGAGCGGTCATTCAAAGAGTCGTTTCAGCTAAAGTTGAGGTTGAAGGCAGAGTTTCAAGCCAGATAGGCTTGGGACTATTGGTACTTTTGGGAATATCAAAGGATGATGAGCAGCAGGATGCCATCTATCTTGCCAATAAAATATTGAATCTGCGAATATTTGATGATGAACAGGACAAGATGAACTTAAGCCTCCTGGATATTAAAGGAGAGGTGCTGGTGGTATCGCAGTTCACGCTTTACGGTGACTGCCGCAAAGGCAACAGGCCTTCCTATGACAAAGCGGCAGACAATGAAAAAGCCCTTGCACTTTATAAAATATTTCTGACCAGTTTACAAAACAGTGGATTAAAGGTGGAAGAAGGCGTGTTCAGTGCTTTTATGAACGTAACCCTTTCAAACTCAGGACCTGTTACCATTCTGGCCAACAGCAAAAAACAGTTTTAAGAAATACCCACGTATCAACTCCGTAGACCGCAAAGACGGAGGGTCCCTCTCCGGCTTAACCATGTAGTTTCGTATAAAACGACTTGTTTAATAAACTATTTGATATTAGACTTGACAACAGGAAAAATTGTTATATATTTTAAGGGATAAATAGTTATCTTGATTACTAAGGTAAGGTACATAACCCCCTAAAATATACATATACAATTAAAAACTATAAAGGTGAGCAACATGCATAATAGAGCAAAAGTAATAGCTTCGTTTTTAGGGATTGCACTTTGCATATTCCTTGCAGCATGTGGTTGTGGTGGTGGCGGTGGAGATACAACTGGCACAGGTACGCCACCAGTTCCTCCCTCAGGCAATACACTATCCTTTGGTTCAGAGATACCTGATCAGAATTACAAACAAGGGACAGCAATAAATCCATTGATCTTACCAGCGGCAACTGGTGGGAACGTAGAAAAAACTTACAGCTTAACCCCTGCCTCTCCTGCAGGGTTGGATTTTAATGAAAATACACAAGTTTTGAGCGGGACACCAACTGAGACCGGCAAGATAGTTGTGATCTATAGGGTGCAGGATGCAGACGAGAACGAAGCAAGGTTGACGTTCACGATAACGGTAGCTGTAAACACTGAACCAGACTTTGGTTCAGAATCGGTAGATGATCAGAATTACATACAAGGAATAGAAAGAGAGCCGGTGATACTACCGGAGGCAATTGGTGGAGATGGAGATTTAACTTATAGCTTATCACCGCTGCCGGATGGGTTGATGTTTAATAGTGGAACACGAGTTTTGAGCGGGACGCCAACTGAGACGGGCAGAATAATTGTGATCTATAGGGTGCAGGATGCAGACGGGAACGAAGCAACGTTTACGTTCACAATAACGGTAGATGAGAACACGGCACCAAACTTTGGTTCAGAATCGGTAGATGATCAGAATTAC
>CAZUNK010000129.1:0-19116 GCA_964622285.1 uncultured Spirochaetia bacterium | reverse complement strand
ACATTTTCATTATAGAACAAAATCTGCTTAAATAAAAACAGAATGTTCAGTGCTTATATAGGCATAGGTTCCAACCTGGGAGACAGAATTGATAACTGCCTTAACGCCTTAGAGGCAATTTCAAAGTTCTCTACTATCAATACCGTATCATCCTTTTATGAAACCGAGCCCGTGGGAAGGAAAAACCAGCCTAAGTTTATAAACGCAGCGGCAAAGGTAAGCACGTCACTTTCACATCATGAGCTGCTGGCTTCATTAAAGAGCATAGAAAGAGATATGGGGCGTAAAGCCGGCAGGAAATGGTCACCACGTACAATAGACCTTGACGTGTTATTCTACGAAAATCTTGTTATAGAGTCCGAAGACCTGACCATACCTCATAAAGAACTCCACAAAAGAAAGTTCGTCCTGAAGCCCCTTTGTGAAATTGAATCTGATCTTGAGCATCCAGTACTAAAACAAACGGTGGGCAATCTATTAATAAATCTTAACGACGGCAAAGAGGTTAAATTGATCGGTCATTTATACAGGGCTGATCAAAAAGAACTGCCTTAGATCGCGTTTTGCCAATCACTAAGGCCGGCCGGAACCGTAAGAGCTCTTAATTTTTCCAAAGATGCCATGATCTCATCTATAGATTCTTGTTTAAACTGCTGAAATACTCTATAAGGAGGGGATTGACCCTGGTTTAACTTCTCAAAAGTATGTTTAAATTCTCCTTTAATCTCCTCGGCAATCCACCAGGTCATAAGCTGCGCCCAGCCTTCATGAAGGTTCATCTCTCCTTGTAAATAAAGGTCCGTTGGCCAGGTACGTGTCCCCGGTTTGGGAAGTAAATGAGTGATCCAGTGTGCGATCTCATGTATTAAAACGACGGCAAACAGCCATTTTTCATTAAAACGATGTCTTCTCCATTTAATGCCCCTTTCATAAATAATTATTCGTTGCTCCCGAGGATGATAAACACCCAGCAGCTCCTCAATTGATATTGTCTCAGGTCTTCTTCTTTCTTTGTCTTTCGGGACTTTTGTTTCCTCTTCTCTTCTCCGGTCTTCTTCTCTCCATTTCTCTTCTCTTCTCCTTTCTTTATCCTCCTCTTCGTACTCCAGTTCAGGATTAGTTATGAAAATTGGAGGGGTCTCAGATGAAATAAAAATTGGAGGTAAAGCAGACGGAGAATAGCCATTTCTAATTGCTTTTTGCATAAGACGTGCAATCAGTTCTTTTTCATCTTCATCAGGACTATAAAGCACTCTATACCGGCCCTGGGATGTAGTAGGGGTGAATCTTGCCAGCTGTTCTTTAAATTTCTGCAGGGATTTATTGTCCCCGGTTTCTTCTAACAAAGTTATGTTTCTTTCAACGAGATATGCGTACTCCCTGCATTCCCGACAAACATAGCGTAATAATACTGCTTTTACTTCATCACTTAACTTATGCCAACGATTAAAGTGTATGTCTAAAAATCTCAGAAGTTCCCTTGAATACTCTCTATATTTCCAGTGATAGTCTCTAAACCTCCAGTGGTAATGCCGGTGATGCCTAAGTTCCCAAGGAAGATGATAGTCCAAAGTAATACGGTCAATTAACTCTACTTTTAATTCATCAGTCAAATCATCACAATGCCAAGGGTATAAAAGTCTTATAAATTTCCCAGGATTAATGCGTTTGATCACAGACATTTTCATATCATCGGTGAAGTCATCCCATTCTTTTAATTTTAGACTCCAACTCTCGGCTGCTTGGATTTGCGAATCTACACCTGAACTGAACCACCTTTTAGCTAATTCAACGCCTGCTTCGTCCAGTACTACCTTATATAAGCTATCGTGACCTTTTGCTGCAAGGGCTTTTTCCAGTCGATCCCAAGATGAAGGGTCTTTTACAATCTTTTTCCAATCAGAGACTGACTTCGTTAACATGCTTTTCCAGCTCCTAACTGAGTCAGTGGTTTTAGTGTTTCCGGTTATACGGTCAAGTAAATTTTTTAAGCTCATATTTTCTCCCCAGTTTTAAATACTTCAGGAGAATATAATCACGAATGTAAATCAGACAACCCCACTATGAGCCAATTTAGCTGATTCAAGCGTGTTCCACAGCAGCATCGTTATGGTCATCGGACCCACTCCGCCTGGAACGGGGGTAATATAGGAAGCCTTTTCTTTAACGTTTTTAAAGTCCACGTCCCCCGTTAGTTTGCCTTCTTCGTCTCTGTTAATTCCAACGTCTATTACCACGGCTCCTTCTTTCACCATATCAGCGGTAACAAAATTAGCCCTTCCTATTGCTGCCACGAGGATATCTGCCCTTGCTGCAACTTCGCCCAGGCTTTTTGTCCTTGAATGACAGGTTGTAACGGTAGCGTGCCTGTGCAGAAGCAGCATGCCCACTGGCTTACCAACTATGTTGCTTCTCCCTATCACGACCGCCTCACTGCCCTTAATTTCAATATTGTAGTAATCAAGCATTTTAATAATTCCGTAAGGCGTGCAGGAAATGAACCTTGGATTTCCTTCAACTAACCTTCCAACGTTATCAGGATGAAAACCATCCACGTCCTTTAGCGGGGAAACCTTCCTTAGAATATTTGTCTCGTTGATCTGGTCAGGGAGTGGAAGCTGCACCAAAATTCCGTGAATTTTGTCATCTTCATTTAACTTTTCCACCAGCTGCATCAACTGTTCTTCGGTCGTTTCCTGAGGTAATCTGTGCTCCTCGGAATAAATGCCCACTTTCTCACAGGCTTTTCTTTTGTTGCGGACGTATATCTCGGAAGCAGCATTGTCCCCAACAAGTACGGCGGCAAGCCCTGGGACAACCCCTGAATCACTTTTTAACTTTTCCACGCCTCTTGCGATCTCCGCTCTCGTGTCTTCTGATACTTTTTTACCGTCAATAAGGTTGGACATAATAAAAACTCCTGCTTTATTTATGTTATTGATGGAATTTTTGAGTTTATAAATTGCCAGCTAAAAATTCCACCTGAGATTATATAAAATACTCAGAACTTTCATTTATGAAAGTTTATTTTAAGGAACGACTTATAATCTCAGATGCTATAATTAGAAATGAAGTCGGATAAGACATTAAACTTCCTTTTTTATCAGGAGAAAACTTAAAAACATGGAAAAAAGAAAAGTGAAATGGGGGTACTGGGAGGACAACGGACCGGAGGTCTGGGGACAGTTAAGTCCTTGTTATTGTCTTTGTTCCGAAGGTAAAAGCCAATCTCCTGTAAACATTACAAATGCCCAGAAGGAAAAACTTCCGGAAATCAGTTTTAACTACCAACCCACGGCTCTGAAAATCCTTAACAACGGTAACGGGATTGAAATTCAGTATGATGAAGGAAGCTGGATTGAAATTGAAGGTATAGAGTATAAATTACAGCAGTTTCATTTTCACTCGCCCAGTGAGCATACCTTGGAAAATAAATCGTTTGATATGGAACTGCACCTCGTTCACAAAAGCAACGAGGGAACGATTGCCGTTATAGGAGTCATGCTCAAAGAAGGGGAAAAAAACGAGGCTTTTAGCCCCGTCTGGCAAAATTTACCAATGAACGCCGGTGAAATACGGAACATCCCGGATGAGTCCATAAACGTGGATGACATGTTGCCAGTACCAAGGTTTTCCTACAGATATGATGGGTCGTTAACCACTCCTCCCTGTTCAGAAGGAGTTAAATGGATCGTTCTGACGACGCCTATTGAGATGTCCGAAACACAGATCAAAGCATTCAGGTCCATTATCCATAACAACAACCGACCCATACAACCCATCAATGGACGCAGATTGCTCGTTGACACTGACGTGGGCAGATAAAGATTCGGTAGTGGTTGCGTGCGGATCGTCAGCCCGGCAAGCAGACAGAGTAACTTACTCAGTTTTATCCATGCCCCAGTTATGATTTAACAAAGGACTTCCCTTACCTATGTTAAACCTATTATTAATTGCCTGAAAAACATAGTTTTTGGCACGGTCTATTGAATCTTCTAACTCATGATCTTTAGCAAGATAAGCGCAGATCGCGGATGAAAGAGTGCATCCGGTTCCATGAACGCTTGAAGTTTTAATTCGCTCTGTTTCGTACTTTCTGAATTTATCCCCGTCAAAAAAAACGTCCGTGGAAAGTTCCGAACCTTCAAGGTGCCCCCCTTTTAATAGCACGAAGTCACATCCAAGGTCCTTTATGGCTTTTGATGCTCGCTTCATGGTCGTTAAATCATTAATGGTCATTCCAGTTATCATCTCTGCCTCGGGAACGTTTGGAGTAACCAGGTAGCACTGGGGTATAAGCGTATATATAAGTTCTGAAACAGCTTTGTTCTCCAGAAGTTTACTGCCGCTTGCGGACACCATAACCGGGTCCAGAATGGTCCTTACGATCTTATACTGCTCAAGTTTCCTTGAGATTGATATCACTATATCAACATTTGAAAGCATGCCTATCTTCACGGCGTCACATTTTATATCCTCCATAACCGCGTCAAACTGATCCTCAACAAAGTCAGCTGGCAGATCATGTATAGAACGGACGCCAAGAGTGTTCTGAGCCGTGAGAGAAGTTATAACAGACTGTCCATAAACTTTCAGAGTGGTAAACGTTTTAAGATCGGCCTGGACGCCTGCACCAGCACATGGGTCGGATCCCGCAACCGTTAACGCACAAGGGACTTTACTGTTCATGGTTTTCTAAATTCTACAAACAGAGTTTATATTTTACAAACCAGCAAACTATGAATATAATATGCTTTCAAAGTATAATGAGTTTCATATAACTTAAAGGAGTTTTTGATGAGTGAAAACCAAGAAATTTTTAGAGATGATCTTTTTACCAAGGACGAAGAAGGCAGAATAAGACTGATAGCGGGCTATTCAAAGGAATCTGACAACTATACGTTCCCTAAATACCTGGCGGACCCGGTCAGTTTTTCCGATGACGTTGAGGACAAGCTGTTAAGTCCGACCGGCGTACTGCATTCATTTACAATCGTTAGAAGAAGTATGCCGGAATTTCCCGTACCTTACGCACTTGCTCTTGTGGACTTTCCCGAAAAAGTAAGAGTAATGGCACAGGTGGAAACAAAGGACATGGAAGGTCTTCAGCTAGGAGAAAGCATGGCAGTTACCACGGGCGTAGTGAAGAAAACTGCAGATGGCAGGGATGTAATATCATACAAGTTCACTCCTGAGCGGGAAATGAACAAATAGATTGGTAAAGGGAATTTAATGCCCCACCAATACCACTGTTGACAATAACAGAATTAAAAATGAGTTCCATTAAAAACCTACTGATTGGGTTTACCTTGTTAGTGGGACTTTTACCCGTAAATGCTTATTCAGAAACTTTATCAGGTTGGGAATTAGAGGAATCAGTAAATTCCTCAGCCGCAACCGTTCACGGTCAAGGAAAATATGTTTGGGTCACATGCACTAATTATCATCCCATTGATAAAGATAATTGCCTACTTATAAAGAAAAAATATGGTTGGGACCCATGCACTAATAATCTCAGTGATACAGTAAATTCATTACGTCTTCTAATAACCTATGATCTTGAAAATACAATATCCCAAAAAAAATGGTTAGAGAACTTGAGAAATTATGGAAAACCTTTTAAAAATTCCTATAAAGAATTGAAAAAACTAAAGATAAAAATTGATAATCGCAAAACACTGAAATATAAGATATCAATAAACGCTGAGGCAGCTGAAATAATAGATGAATCAGGAATTATGGATTTTACTATTCATGGAAAAACTTCTAAAAAACACGGGAAATATACCGATAGTGTGATAAATACATTTATAGAAGATAAAAAATTAGAACAATTAACAAAACAAATGATGAATGGAAATAAGATGTTAATACAGATTGGAAACTATCCTATGGAAGTGTCTCTAAAAGGTTCAGCCCAACCTATTAAAAAAGTTCTAAATAAGTGTGGTATCAAGTAAAACGCTTTTTAGACATTAACTATATGTTTTCAAATTTCTTCAAGCCCTATTTCAAAGAGGCAATCTCCTAAACTGCATAAATTAAAAATGAAGACAATTTTCCTTAAAGAGGTATTAAAATGCCGGTAGAGAAATTTAAGGCACTGACTATTAGTGAGGTTCAAAACAATTTCACAAGGGAAGTTGCAGAAAGGACACTGGACGACCTTCCTGATGGGGAAGTGCTGATCAAAGTAAAATACTCCTCTCTAAACTATAAGGATGCCCTTTCAGCAGCTGGAAACAAAGGAGTTACCAGAAATTATCCGCACACGCCGGGGGTTGACGCTGCAGGGGTAGTTGAGTACTCGAAAGGAGATCATTTTAAGGTCGGAGACGAGGTAATAGTGCACGGCTACGACCTGGGAATGGACACGTGCGGCGGATTTGGACAGTATATCAGAGTTCCCAGTAGCTGGGTCGTAAAGTTGCCCACTGGACTGACCTTAAAAGAATCCATGATGTACGGAACGGCGGGTTTTACCGCTGCCCAGTCCGTGTGGAAAATCCAGGAGAATGAAACAACCAAGAAACAGGGAAGGATCCTTGTAACCGGGGCAACGGGTGGAGTTGGCAGCCTGGCGGTGGCTATTTTAAATAAAGCGGGCTATGAAGTAATTGCCTCCACCGGTAAATCTAAACAAAAAGAGTTTCTTCAAAACATAGGAGCTTCTGAGGTTATAAGTAGAGAAAGCACGGATGATCAGACGGGAAAGCTGCTGCTTAAAGGTCTCTGGGACGGAGCAATCGACACGGTGGGCGGGAACATACTTGCAACCGCCTTAAAATCCATAAAGCAAAGGGGCGTTGTAACGACCTGCGGAAACGTTGCTTCTCATGAACTTAACACCAACGTTTACCCGTTCATATTAAGGGGAATAAGTTTAATTGGAATTGATTCTGCAAGCTGTCCTATGGATAAAAGAGTACAGATATGGAAAAAACTGTCCAGTGAATGGAAACTCAGCTGTCTTGATGAAATTTGCAGGGAAGTCTCCCTTGAGAACCTAAGTGAAGAAATTGATTTAACGTTAGAAGGTGGTCAGGTAGGAAGAGTGGTAGTTAACCTATGGAACTAAAATCAATTATAAGACCTTGAAAACGCTCAACGAGTGATTTAATTAAGTTACAACTATGAGAAATACTAAAATCATCTGTACAATCGGTCCGGAAACCAGCTCTGAAAAAAAACTAAGAGCGATGTATAAAGCGGGAATGAACGCGGTTCGGATCAATATGACGCACGGCGACCACAGCTCACATCTAAAGATCATTAAACTGGTAAACAAAATAAACAAAACCGTTAAATATCCCCTCCCGATAATTCTGGACACTCAGGGACCTGAGGTAAGAACCGGCACCCTGAAAAATGATATGAATCTGAAAAAAGGGGACATTATCACAATATCCGTGAGAGCAGGTGGAAACGTAGAGGAAAGCTCAATTAATATTGACTACGAGGACCTTACTAACGCAGTAAATGAAGGAGATAAGATCACGGTTGATAACGGGCTTATAAATCTAAGAGTATTAGAGAAGAAGTCCGGACTGCTTAAATGCAAAATACTTGACGGTGGAACGCTGAAAAGCAAGAGGCACGTCAACTTTCCAGGTATTAGGATCAACTTGCCCGCGATTACGAACAAAGATAAAAAAGATATCCTTTTCGGAATTGAGAACAACATTGACTACATAGCTCTTTCGTTTGTAAGAGAAGCAAAAGACATTAAGCAACTTAAGAAACTTCTGGCTAAAAACGCCGATGAAATAAAGGTCATTTCTAAAATAGAGGATCAGGAAGGGGTTCGTAATATAGAAGAAATCATTGACGTTTCCGATGCCGTTATGGTGGCACGGGGAGACCTGGGCATAGAAATAAGCATAGAGGATTTACCCAACGTACAAAGGAACATAGTGAGACTTTGTCAGGAAAAAGGCAAAAGGGTCATAGTTGCCACGCATATGTTGGAATCAATGATCCAAAACCCGATCCCCACGCGTGCTGAGGTTACGGACGTAGCCAACGCAATATACGAAGAAGCAGACGCAGTAATGCTTTCCGCTGAAACTTCCATCGGTAAATATCCCGTAAGTTCAATAAGATACATTGACAAAATTGCAAGAGCTTCCGAAAAACAGCCGGGTCTCAACTTCAGAAAGAATCTCATTAAAACTAATGAAAAACAGCACATTGCCGCCACTGCGGTAGGTTTGGCGGAAGCTATAAACTCAAGAGCAATAATAGTGATAACCAAGAGAGGTATAATGGCCCAGTACGTAACAAACCGCAGGCCCGTAAAAACCTACGTATATGCATTTACAGAAAACAAAACGGTCCAAAGGCAACTTGCTTTAAACAGATCCGTTGCGGCTCATTTAATAAAATTTGATAACGACCCGGAAGTTACAATACAAAGGGCAATTGATACTTTAAAAAATGAAGGGTTAAAACCTGGTGGGAGAGTGGTGGTGGTTTCTGATATTATCACCCAGACCAATAGCGATTCCATTCAAATAAGGACAGTTGACCGAACAAAAGGAGAAAATAGATGGAAAACAAACTAACAAAATATGAAAGACAGCAAATAAAGCAGATTGAAGATTGGAAAGCGGAAGAACCGTCTATTATTTCAAAATCATTGGGAATTACATTATCTCTTCCAATACGGTTAATAAACAAAATAATACCCGAGGCTACGATTCGGGGAGCGCTTGATATTTCTTCCACTACGGCAAAATGGCTCACGGATACCCAGGATATTATCAGAGCCGGCAAAGTTGAAAAACTTGAAGACTTAAAATCTAAAGACCTTGAGCTATCCGACAAGTTGGCTGATAACGTGCACAACTGGGCAATAGGTGTAGCAGCCACAGAGGGAGGCGTTACCGGGGCTTTGGGGCTTCCCGGGATAGCAGCAGACATTCCTGCAATAATCATATTTGCTCTAAGAACAATTCATAAAATCGGTGCTTGTTACGGTTTTGAGGCCAAAACCAAGCAGGATGAAGAGTTTATCTTGAGTATCATGGCGGCATCCGGCTCAAACGATATAAAAGAAAAAGCGGCTGCGCTGGCTACATTAAAATCACTTCAAGTTACTATCGCGAAGGAGACCTGGAAAAAAATGGCGCAGAAAGCAGTCCAGGACAGAATGAGCAAAGAGGCTGCGATCATAAGCGTGAAAACCCTTGCGAAGCAGCTGGGCGTCAATTTAACAAAAAGAAAGGCACTGCAGGCTATACCGGCTATTGGAGCATTAGTAGGTGCTTCGGCAAATTGGTGGTACATCAATGAGGTTGCTTGGACCGCAAGGCGAGCCTTTCAGGAACGGTGGCTTATTGAAAATGGAAAAATATCAAAGCCTATATGAGATCATTTACCTAAAGTGATGATCATTGATTCTCTCTGCCACAATAAGAAAACCCGTTTAGATTCTATTACCTGAAACACAACGCTCCAACCATCCATAGCATGGCGGTTGATCTCATCTTCTATTTTCTGAATTGGTAACTTTGAAGAACCCAGAAGCAAAGTTCCTAAAAATCCTTCGTAAATCTCTATAACTTTATACTGCTTGTATTTCATAACGCTAACTCCCTTTTTCAATCTGGTAAAAATTCAAGTTCAGGCATAAAAAAAAGGGGTTGCAATTAAGCAACCCCTTTTTCTCGTCTTCAAACGATTGTTTCCAACCTAGCTTACTAACACTGGCTGTACTGCGGCAGTAAGAAGCGATGTCTCATGGTGTACTCAAACGGTGTTGAGTAAACAACATGGCTCATATCATCGGCAGTTCTTTCCACAGTCTTGCTCCAAATCGTCTGTGCCGGTGGGATGATCAGGTTAAACGTAAAGCTGATCAAACCAACGATCTCCTTGGCAGGAATCTGTCCGCCCATAAAGTCAAAAGGCGTACCAGACATGTACCAAGAACGAATGTCGCTACCAACAGCTGTGCGGATACTGCTTGGGTCAAGCTGGAAGCGGTGGCCTGTTCCGAATCCCGGTGGAAGCTCTGACGGAAGATAAGTAACCTCGTGGATACTATTTGACACGTCAGGTCTTGTCGTGATCCTGTAATTCATACGGCCCCAATCGGTCTTACCATAGAAAGTTGGTCTGACTGAAAGTGGCTTGTCTGAATAGCGACCATTTGCAGTGTGAAGAATATAACCACGACGCTCCATAAGATGGTTGAAGTAGTTATTGTTCGTCCCATGCTCAAAACCAGCTATATAAGCAGCTTTTTTGGGAAATCCAAATGGCTCTTTTCCAGCAAAGATCGGAGAGTCATTTGAAAGATACATGTAGGGATAGTAACCAGCTTTGTAAATCTGGCCATCACCAGAATCTACTGTGGCTGAGAACGTTACACCAAACTCCATGTATGGTCCCAACATTGTGTTTTTATGAATCACGTACCAAAACTCAATCACGTCGTCAGTGACCTGAATTGGTTCCGGCACGATCGCTTTCATGTCTTTTTCGTCTGCGCGTATACAGTAGGCCATCCAGCGGCTTTCCGTATATGTCAGAGGAATGATGTCATAATCAAAAACTGGGTCAGCAACACCTTGAGATATGATGTGGATCCTGTCTCTGTCGAGAGGTAATGGAGGAACCTCACCTTCATCTAACCAGGGGTAGCTGTATTCATTTGCTTGTAAACCCATTTTAAATACCTCCTAAAAATTTTTTAACTCAACAACAAAAAACAAACCTCAGTTCTTATGAACCCTGACTGATAGGGAACTGCTGACGCAATCCATACTTATATGGAGTAGCGTATCCTCTATAACTTGCAGGACGCTCATACGTTTCAGTCCAAAGAACTTCAGCTGGCGGAATAACGAGGTCAAATACAAAAGAAATAAGACCTGTAACTTCCTGAATCTTCACTTCCGCTCCCATGTTGTCAAAAGGAGTGGCTTGTGCAAACCAGTTGATTGCATCGCCTGAAGCTGTCCTTGTGTGCTCTGGTTTAATTTTAAACCTGTGCCCTTGGATCATTGAATCAAACGGCGGTGGCAATGCTGATGGAAGATAGGTTAGCTGCCATTCTGAACTTGAAACGTCAGGCCTGGTGATAACTTTCATGTTGAACTTACCCCAGTCTGTTTTTCCATAAAAGAAAGGTGGCTTAACTTCTTTGTCATCGAACTTACCAGTTGCACTGTGCATTAAGTAACCGTTACGTGACATAGCAAAACCAAAGAAGTCCGTGCCCTTCTCTCCGCCATGAACGGAACATCTGATATAGGACATTTTCTTTGGAAAACCAAGAACACGACCAGCATCAACCGGAGCATCCCCCGTAAGATACATATAGGGATAGTAACCAGCTTTGTAGACGTTGCCTTTGGGGTCTTTGTACGTAGCAGAAATAGTTACACCGAATTCCAGATATGGACCAAGCATAGTGTTTTTGTGGTCAACATACCAGTATTCAACTAGATCTGCATCCTCTCCATCCCACACCGTAAGAGGCGGGTTAGGACAAAGACGCTGTCTGGTAGCTTCGTCACACCTTACTACAAAGGCAGACCAACGGCTGTCAGTGTAGGTTAGAGGCAGAACATCAATATCCCATAGGGGATCTGAAGGATTAGCGATAATCCATGACTTGATGTCTCTCTCTATTGGAGGCGGTGGAACCTCCTTTGTGAGTTCCCAATATTTACTAGGAACATTTAAATGACTAGGCATATTTAATACCCTCCTGTAAAAAAGATTTTTAAATACGGACTGTTGCCAATCCTATGAAGAGAAAACCCTAATTAGAAAATTACTGGGTTTTATCAACTCTTTTCTCTCCTCACCTTATGTAACTTTATATCAAATAAGCAGTATTGATGTCAAGAGTTTTTTTCAAAAAAAATAAATTTTTTCATTTAACGTCTAATTTTTCATCCAGAACGCTGGAAAATTCCGCAATTTTTTCCCTTACCACAACCTCTGCTTCGTTGTCATACGGGGTCATGGTCAGATTGATGATTATAAGTTTTCCCCCTTTGTTCAGGACAAGGTCGGGCAGGGCGCTGGTGGGAGATACCTGCAGGGACGACCCCATTACGAGCAGAAGGTCGCAGTTTTTTACAAGCTCAACGGAATTTTCCCATGGAACCCTTGGCAGCGGCTCACCAAAAAAGACGGCGTTTGGTTTTAAAACGCCTCCGCAGTCCTCACAGATCGGGGGATTCTGTCCATCAAATACTTTCTTCATTGCATCGTCCATCGAAGAGAGGGACTTGCAGTTCATGCATACCGCTAGTTTAAGCGACCCGTGCAGTTCGTGAACGGTTTCAGAACCAGCCAGGCCGTGAAGGCCGTCAACGTTCTGGGTCACAACGCCTTTGATAAAGCCCCTTTTTTCCATATTTGCCAGTAAGACGTGCCCCGCGTTAGGGCGGGCCTGGCTTCTTATTTCATAAAGCTTTTTGGAATAGTCGTAATATCTGGTGGGATCTTTTAAGAATCCATCCAAAGAGACCACCGACATATCCATTTTTTCCCAGAGCCCTTCCCCGGGAGTGCGGTAGTCCGGTATGCCGGATTCCGTACTGATCCCTGCTCCGGTGAGCGCCGCGGCGTTTTCACTGCTCCTTATTAAACTTTCCACCTTATCAGCGGCCTCTTTAATCCTGTCCTGGGTCAATTTTTCTCCTCGTCAAAGTCCAGCGAGAGGGAATTGATACAAAACCTCATGCCGGTTGGTTCGGGTCCATCGGGAAAAACGTGCCCCAGATGGGAATCACACCTGGAACACAGCACTTCCGTCCTGATCATTCCGTGGGACCGGTCAACCTCCATTTTAACGCTGCCTTCCTCCGTGGGTTCATAAAAACTTGGCCATCCGGTGCCGGAATCAAACTTACTGCCTGAATGAAAAAGCTGCGCCCCGCAGCACACGCACGTGTACGACCCCTTTTTCTTGTTGTTCAGGTGCTTTCCGGTAAAAGGCCTTTCAGTCGCCTTCTCCCTTGTAACCGCGTACTGCTGCTCGGTAAGATGCTCTCTCCACTGTTCTTTTGTTTTTCTGATCTTGCTCATAGCCGCCGTGCCTCCAGCTTAGCCGGATAGTTTTGTTTTTCGTGCATTTTCAAGGATCTTCATCAGTTCATCCACATCTTCGTTCTCAATAGCGGACTCCAGTTTCTCAACGCTGGCTTTAAACGTTCCCACGCTTTCAAGCAGAAAACGCTTGTTCTGCAGAAAGATCGTTTTCCACATCTCCGGAGAGCTTACGGATACCCTTGTGTAATCCTTCAGTCCACCACCTGAATAGCTGAAAATGCCGTCTATGTTGGTGGAATCAACAGAATTTACAAGTGAGTAGGCAACCAGATGGGGCAGGTGGCTCACGTAAGCAAACACCCTGTCGTGAAATTCCGGCGTAAGTCTGACGACCTTGGCTCCAAGGGACGTCCAGAAATCAGTTACTTTTTTCACGGCTGCCTCGTCGCTTTTGTTCGTTGGGGTTATAATCACCTTATTTCCGCTGAAAAGGTCCGGGTCAGAGCTTTTTATTCCCGAGTGCTCCTTGCCCGTGATTGGATGGGAACCAACGAAAGAGGCTCTGTCGTTCATTATGTCGCTTACCCTGCTTACAACGTCCGACTTAACGCTTCCAACGTCGGTTATTACGCATCCTTCCTTCATGTTTGGCAGCAGTTTTCTAATAACGTCCGCGGTAACGTCAACGTAAGTGGCAACTATCACAAGGTCAGAATCAATCACGCCGGTTGGGGTGATCAGCGCCCTGTCAACTATTCCTTCCTCGGCGGCGAATTTTAAAGTTTCTTCGTCTGGGTCTATCCCCACAACTTCACGGGAAACTCCAAACTTCTTTATCGCCCTGCACACCGAGCCTCCTATCAGTCCAATTCCCACAACGGTTACCGAGTCAAATTTCATTTGCCTAAAACCTTTTTCAGAGAGCTTAACAGTTTTTTGTTTTCCTTTTCAGTTCCAATCGTCACTCTCAGGTGCGTCTTCAGTCCATAGTTCCCCACGGGCCTGACGATCACTCCTTCCTCCAGTAATTTATGGTACGTTGGCACGGGGTCCTGCTGAAGGTCTATCAGAATGAAATTCGCGTAGGATTTTATAAACTCAATTCCCATGCTTTTAAACCCTTTCTCTAAAAACTCCATTCCGGCCTTGTTAACCTCCCTGGTTTTCAGCAGGTGGTCCCTGTCGTCCATTGCCGCAAGCGCCGCCGCCTGGGCAAGAGAGTTTACGTTAAAAGGCTGCCTGACCCTGTTAATGTAGCCCGTTACGTCTTCCGAGGCCACGGCGTATCCAACGCGAAGCCCCGCAAGGCCGTAAATCTTGGAGAAAGTTCTGATCGTGATCAAATTAGGGGCTTTGCCGTGGTACTGAAGGGTATCTGGATAATGCTCCTCGTCAACGTACTCAAAATACGCCTCGTCAACGACTATCAGGACGCTGGGGGGAACGGCGGATAAAAATCTCTCAAAATCCTCCCTGCTGAAAATGGTTCCCGTTGGATTATTAGGATTTGCAAGAAAGATGAGCTTTGTTCTGCTTGTGACTTTTGAGACAACGTCCTTTAGATCATGGACCAGGCGGGGCATAGGAGAAACAACGTGCCTGGCCCCAACCGACTGCACCGCGAGCGGATAAACGATGAACGCGTGCTCTCCGTAAATTGCTTCATCTCCCCTGGAAAGATACGTTCTGGCTATCAGTTCCAGAACGTCGTTGGAGCCGTTGCCGATCGTTAAATTTCCCTCTTTCACGTTTAAAAACGAAGCTATTTTCCTCTTCAGGTAAAAACAGTCCCCGTCGGGATAGAGGTGTACCTGATCAGCCGCGTCTTCAAGGGCTCTTATTGCTAGCTTTGAAGGTCCCAGAGGGTTTTCGTTTGAGGCGAGCTTTGCAGGACTTTTAATTCCGTACTCGCGCTCCACCTCCTCAATTGGTTTTCCGGGCACGTAGGGAACTAACTTTTTGACTTGGTCAACGGGCTCCATAAATCCTTCTAACCGACCTTCCCGATCGGGTAAGACCCCAGAATCTTCAAAAAGATACAGTTTTTTTCCACCTTTCTGATCAGTCTTTTGATTTTTTTATCCTCGTGATGACCGATAAAATCAACAAAGAACACGTATTCCCATGCCCTGTCCTTACATGGCCTTGATTCTATTTTAGAGAGGTTCACGCCCTGTTCCGCAAACGGCAGAAAAAAGGATTTGTGAAGCGTGCCCGGCTCGTCTTTAAGGGAAAAAACAATGGAGGTTTTATCCTCCCCGGTAATTGAGGTGTTCTCGTGTCCCATTATTAAAAACCGCGTCGTGTTTTGAGTATCGTCCTCAATGCAGGACTGAATGATCTTCAGATTGTAAATAGACGCCGCGTGGTCGCTGGCTATGGCGGCAGTTTTTTTATCCCCCGCAGCGATCTTCGCTGCGGCCGCGGTGCTTGAAGTTTCAAGTATTTCAACATTTTTAAAATTGCTCCCGATCCACTTTTTGCACTGTCCAAGCGCCTGTGGATGAGAGGCAAGCACCTTTACGTCGTCCATCCTGCCGGTTTTCGAGAGAAAAAAATGATTTATTCTCTCAAAATGCTCCGAGGATATTGTTAAATCCCAGGAAAGAAGAATATCAAGAACGCTCCCGATGGACCCCTCAACGGAGTTCTCCACCGGAATTATTCCGAACTCAAGCCTTTTGGAGCGTATCTCTTCAAAAATATCTTCCAGGTCCCCAAAGGGCACAAGCTCAGCGGACCTGCCGAATTTATGGAACGCCGCCTGGCTTGAAAAGCTCCCCTGCGGGCCTAAATAACCAACCTTCGTTGGGCCCTGCAGACTTCTGCAGCCTGAAATAACCTGCCTGAATATAGAGATTATATGATCGTCGGTCACGGGACCGGAGTTAAGCTCCACAAGTTTTTTCTCTATCTCTTTTTCTCTGGAAGGGTCGTATATTCTCAGTGAGTTTTTCTTTTTGTGCTCTGATACCTTAAGAGCTATATTGCCTCTTTCGTTGATCAGTTCCAGAATTTTTCTGTCAATGCCGTCTATCTGCTTTCTTAGCCCGTCTAAAATTTTAGAAGATCTCATGTCTGAAGTAAGATTATCATATTCAAAAGCCAAAAAAGTAAATTTTTAAAAACAGCTCCGCCGTAATTACTCGAACCTGAGGTTTTTTATAGGTCCTTTGACTTTTACAGATATTATTCCGTCTTTCTCCTTTTTCGCAAACGTCTTTAAAAATCCCAGCTGCGAGCCGGGTTTTAATTTCAGGTTCACGGAAAGGTCCAGTTTCTCCCGTTTCATCTTCCAGGGCAGCGGAGCCGTACCGTTAAGGACGAGGAGCAGTTCATCGTTTTCCGCCCGGAAGGTTTCAACGTTCGTTCTGTTTTTTTTCATCCGGCCTTTAACGTCCAGCTTGAGGTCTTTAAAGTCCGGCAGAGGAAATTCTTTGAATTTTAAACCTGAAAGGGAGAACTTTTCCGAACTTAGTTTGAATCTGCCGCTTGCAGAGCTCTTCCGGTCAAACAAAGTGACAAACTCGCCGTTTATTTTTCCGTTAACGCCTGGAACGTCCTGTGCGTTTTTAAACAGCTCTTTCAAGGCCTTTAGATCAACTTTATCCGTTTTAACCTCCAGGTAGTCCAGCCTTTTGCCGCCGTCAGAGTACTCCACGACCCCTTCAATCCTTCCGTCTTTAATTTTTGCCTCAAAAGAAATTCTGCCGCTTTTCTTAAAAATAGACAGCAGCGAGGGGGATACCCGCAGCTCGTCAACCAGCGTGGTCTTTTTTCGCTTGTCGATCAGCTGCACCTTTTTTAACTTTACGTCGGCAGGGGGGAAAATACCTGCGGAAGATGCCTCTATATTGAGCCCGGTGCGGGTTTTTATCTCCTGGTTGATCCTTTTTGTTAAAGAATCAGCCGGGAAGTAGGCGTAGATGAACGCCACAAAGAAAAAGAAAAACAAAGCCGCGTACGCGGCGTACCGGAAATATTTTGGAACTCTTTTTTTTTCTATCATCAACTTGCCCAGCTGATAAAGTATTATTACCGTCAGGCCGAACGGCAGCAGAACCAGCAAGCCGGTTAGAATTTTCTGCCTTGTGGATCTGCTCATCATTTTTAACTTTAAACCTGCTCAGTATTTATTAAACTGCGGAGTTTTCGCTTATCACGTCACGTGTCCTGGACTATTTCAAAAGTTGATAACTTAAAGGAAGCGTCCACCATGTTGGAGTTATTGAACTTGGTTTTAACCCTCAGGTTTGAGACCTTCAGAAAGCTGTCCCTGCTCTGGATGGAGTAAAGCACGTCTATCACCCTTCTGAACGGAACTTCGTTAATGTCCACCTGTACGGTTGCCTCACCGGACAGTTCATAGGAATATTTTTCATCCAATTTGCTGTCCTTGATTGAAAAGTTCTTCCTTCTTATTCCGTTGTCTATGAATATCTTCTCGGCGACCGAGATCAGTGATTCATTCTCCTTTTTTATAGCCCCGCTCAGCTCGTCCAGCCTCTGCTTTGACTGGCGGTACTCGTCCGCGAGCAACCTGACCTTCTTAATGTCCTTCTCAAGAACGGAAAGCTGCTTCTGGTATTTTCCGGCGTTTCCTATGAACATGTTATAAAAAATCACAAGGACGAAGAGAAATAAAACCGCCAGACCCATAAAAACCACTTTTTTGTCCGTCTGAGAACCATTTAAAGGGTTTTTCTGCTTTATCAGCTCCCTTAGCTTGGAATATATACCGTTTATGTCCAATCTAATTCACCACCATTGACATAATGAACTTAAGTGAGTTGTCGGTAGACTGACTTACCTGGTCCCTTTTGACCTCTGCGAATTTTTCAGACTCGGACAGTATCTTCTCCACCTTCGCAATGTCTTTATAGGAACTGCACCTGCCCCATATTTTTATCTGCTTTCCGGATTCAAACCGGACCTCGTCAACCCTTATGTCCAGATCACTGGAGAAAATTGACGTTATGATCCTTATCACGTCCAGGGGAGTGGAACCACCTTTAACCTCTTCAATCAGATTGATCTTGTCCCGCATCTTCAGTACTTCGGCCTGTATGAAGGAAACCGGATCGGGTATAGCGGACGCCACGCTTGGAAAAACTTTTTTTACTTCCCTTTGAAGCTCCGTTCTGAGCGTTTTAACGTCCTTGCCCGAACTTACGGTTTCTGATATTCCCCTGTAAAAGGTTAAAGTCAGAAAAACCGCGAGAAGCAGTGCCGGAACAAGAAAGTTCTTTTTTATGTTTTTTATATCAAGTCCTCTATTTTTGAACTTGAATTCGTTTATCCTGAGGTTCATGCTGTCCTGGTTGGCATAGGCCCCATACAGGGCGATCGCGTAGGACTTTGCAAAAATTGGTGAGTTCTTTTCACCAAGCTCCTCAATGAATATCTTGCTGACGCTTTTGTCCAAGCTTTCCGTGAATATGTCCTCTATCTCCTCAAGCATGCACATCTCCCCGGTCAAAACGACTGATCTGATGTCTTCCCTAAGCTCTTTCTCAAAGAAATGCATCGTTCTGGCAACTTCCTTAACGAGCGGGTCAAACTTTTCTTTTTCTATTTTAGTTCCGCAAACGCCGGAGAAGGTAAAACCGTCTTTGTTTTCAACTCCAAGTCCGTCCACAAATTCAGACAGGGCTTCATTTGCGGACCTTACCCTTCTTATACCTTCCTCGTCAAAAAGTATGAAGTTCATATCGCTGGAGTTCACGTCCACCAGCAAAAGAGGCCTTTCGTTTGACAGGTGTTTATTTAATGAACTGAAGGCAAACGGGGCATAGGTCACAAAGCTTGGGTCAAGACCGTAGTTGTTCATAAGATCAATGAACGACTCCATGTCCGATTTTTCAAACATTGCAACGAGCGCCTCTGAAAAGGTTTTCCTTTTTACCAAATGGTAGGAGTTGAGCTTTTCATCAGGGTCATACAGCGTTTCATTCCCAAGCTCAAATTTGTAGGCCTGTTTTACCTTGCTGGAATCCTTAAAGGGAAACCTGAGGATGTTTACCGATATTGCCGGCTTTGTTATGGCCGTGCACACGTTGCAGCTTGCAAGGTCAACCCCGCCCAGGAGCGATGAAGTTATAT
>CAZUNK010000128.1:0-6092 GCA_964622285.1 uncultured Spirochaetia bacterium | reverse complement strand
CTTGAATCACCCGTTATGATCTTATGGTTCGTTTTCATAAAACTAATTCTGAGCAATAAATAAACTGGAACTTAAAGATTACCTGACTGCGTGCTTCAATTCCAAACTACTTGCTATTAAGAACACATGGTGTGTTTTTATCTCCTGCCTTAACAGCTTCTTTGTAAACTGAATCTATCAAAGCATTTACAGAGATGAACCAAACTAATATAATAATGTGAGATTATAATCAGAACTGGTGAGGTTAAAATGAGCACCCTTGAACAAAGTCTGGACAACGAAGTTGACAGCTATCTGAAACTTATTGAAAGCAAACCAGAGGTCAAAAACCTGCAGAATGGAACTGTCTCACTGGATATTTACCGTAAGTTTCTTAAAACCTTCTACATTATTGAACATTTAAGCCATAAGGCCGTAAAAAAGGCAGGCCAGAAAACCGCCTCCCTGGACCCCTATCTGAGCAAAAGGTTCGATCTGTGCGCAAAAGGAGAACTCGGACACGCCGAGATCGCATTAAAAGACCTCTCCGACCTTGGAGAGAAAGACTTTGAGCTGAGCAACCGGCAGATAGTTGACGAATACGACGACTTTCTCCAAAAACACGCTGATAACTACCCACTTGGCATACTCGGACACTCCTACCTCTTTGAGAACGTTTCGGCAATTCTCTTCCCCAGGGGAGAACCTCTTGATTTTCCGTCAAAATTTATAGAGGTGCACGCAAAAGAGGACCCGGGACATTCTCAGGCGATCAAAAAAACGGTCAGACACGTGGAAAAGGGCCTGTCAGAGGATGATATAAAAAAAATCATCGGCATAACCAGAGAAAGCGGTGATTATCTCTTAAAGGTGTTTGAAACTGCTTAGAATAAAACGGTAATGTCCAGTTCATCCCCTATTCCTAAACTGCGGGAAGCAGTAAACTGCAGGATCTCAACTGAGAAGGAAGATCTTGAAATATACGGAACCGACTGGACAACGGAATTTATCCCTGACCCACTTGCAGTAGCATTTCCCAAAACCGCGAAAGACGTCAGAAAAATAGTCCTGTTTGCCAACAAAAACAGACTCCCTTTAGTTCCTTCGGGAGGAAGAACGGGACTGAGCGCCGGCGCAGTAGCACTGAACAAAGAACTGGTCGTTTCATTTGAAAAGATGAACAGGGTTCTTTCATTTAATGAAACAGATCAGACCCTGGAAGTGGAAGCCGGCGTCACGACGCAGGCGGTACAGGAATTTGCCGCCGAAAAAGAGCTCTATTACCCGATCGACCTTGCATCCAGGGGATCGAGTCAGATAGGAGGAAACATTGCAACAAACGCCGGTGGAATTCACGTCATCAGGTACGGTTCCACAAAAAACTGGGTAAAAGGACTAAAGGTAGTTACAGGAGAAGGAGAGCTGCTTGACATCAGCATGGGACTGACGAAAAATGCCACGGGATATAATCTCAGAGATCTGTTTATTGGTAGTGAAGGAACGCTGGGCTTTATAGTGGAGGCCACACTGCAGCTTACCCAAAGGCCCTGCGGATCATCGGTGATGCTGATTGGAATAAACGATATCGGTAATTCGGTTAAGATCCTAAGCTTACTGAGAAAAAATGTCAGGTTTAATGCGTTTGAGTTCCTTTCGGCAAGTTCAGTCCGGCATGTAACCAGTAAAGCCCAGAAGAGCTTCCCTATAAACCGCAGCTACAACTACTATCTGCTAATAGATATAGAGGCGTCCTCAGAGCCTGACCTGCAAAAAGTCCATAAAGTCTATCAAGATGCTGCCGGAAATGGCCTGATAGGAGAAGCGGTGATAAGTCAGAGCAGTTCGCAGAGCGCCGATCTGTGGGCTCTTCGCGAAAACATAACTGAGGCAATATCAAAATTCGTAACGTATAAAAATGATGTCTCAGTGAAAACGTCCCTTGTTCCTGGGTTTGTAAGCGACATAGAGAAAGTCTTACAAAAGGAGTATCCAGAGGACTTTCGCACAGTCCTGTTTGGACATATAGGAGACGGAAATATACATATAAATATTTTAAAACCACAAGGCCTCAGCAAATCTGAATTTTTAGAGATCTGTAAAAAGGCCAACGGGAAATTATTCAAAGTGGTGGAAAAATACCGGGGAAGTGTATCGGCAGAGCACGGGGTTGGTTTGATCAAAAAGCCTTATCTTAATTACACAAGAACGACTGAAGAAATTAACATCATGAAAAAAATCAAAAAGATTTTTGATCCCAACAGTATCTTAAATCCTGGTAAGATCTTTCCGGATCAGCTCTGAACCTCTTTATACCTGAAGCAGTCAACAACGTGATCATTCACAACGCCGACCGCCTGGAGATGAGAATACAGGATAGTTGATCCTATAAATTTAAAACCCCTTTGCTTCAGATCTTTTGCAATCGTATCAGACAACTTGGTTGTTGCAGGTATTTCAGATACGCTGCGCCACCTGTTTACCAGAGGCACACCGTCCACAAAATCCCAGATGTAGTTGCAGAAGCTGCCGAAACTCTCCTGAATATATAAAAACCTCTCTGCATTATTGACGGAAGCCTGTATTTTTTTCCTGTTCCTGATAATTCCGGGGTTCTGCATCAGCTGTTCAATCTTTTTATCACTAAAAGCCGCGACTTTTTCTACATTGAAATCATCGTAAGCTTTTCTGAAATTCTCTCTTTTTCTCAATACAGTAAGCCAGCTCAGTCCTGCCTGGGCAGATTCTAAAACCAAAAACTCAAACTGCTTTTGGTCATCAAACACCGGCACTCCCCATTCTTCATCATGGTATTTCACATACAGGTCATTCCCAAGACACCACTGACATCTTTTCATACTTATCACAGAAGTTACTTAATTTACTAAGGACAAGGAGACAGGGTGTTACCATCTCTGTCAACTACTTTAAGAGTTCTACTACCCGTTACAGTGTTGTCATACTCAAAAACAGTATAGAAAGCACTGGTTATATCTCCATTTCGATCAAACCCTATCTGACCCGATATCCCGTTGTAGTTGATATCATTATCAGTATTATCATCCGTCAGAAGTGCAGCACAGCTTTGGTAAGTAGTGCAAGCCTGTCCATCTCTGGAAACTTTGATTATTTCAGAAACGTATTCAGCTGGTTCATTGCTGCCCGCAGACAAAGAAGCAAGGGCAAGAAGCACTACGGCGTCATACGCTTCGCTGGTATAGCTGAAGTCTGTCAATCCCGGATCAGTTGCCTTTAAGGTTGATATAAACTCTGGAAATCTGCACGGGTCCGCAGTTGACTGTACAACCTTAATCCCATTGGTTTTCCCTTCCAGAGCAGGGTCTCCACCACTAACTCGCTCATCTATATCTTCATGAACGTACCCATCCCCAAGATAGTATCTGGCATCATCCGGATTTGGGATACTGTCCGACCTTATCATTCCTCTCAGTATTTCGTCTCCCTCATCAAAAACGAGCAGGATTATAACATCGGTATTGTCATCAACCCTGCTTTCAATATCCGCGATCAACGTCCCGACGTTAGCTGTATCCAGGGTAGCTGGGTTATAAGGTATTTTAACAGGTTCCCCCACGATCTTATCAGCTAAACTCGCAGAATCCTTGACCGCTTTATCTATCTCTTCCGTCAATCTCGTTCCCCAGTCATCCTCACGATAGATAATTGCCATATTGACGCTGTTAAGCTGGGTCGTATCAGCAGCTAAGGTGCTTGCTATCAACGGTCCCACAAAGACGTCAGAAGGAGTGGTTCTGTAGTAATAAGGATACTGGATATATCCCCTCCTCATTAAAAAACCCTCATTATATTCAGTCAGACTGGGGGATGTATTAGAAGGTGACACCATAACTACCTCGTTTCCGGTCACCCTGTCTATCATACTAAGGGAAACTGATGAAGACCAGGCCCCAACAATGCCATGAACTCCTATGTTCAAAAACTCCTCTGCAACTCTGTCAGCTTCATCAGGGGTGCCCTGATTTTCTCTAAAAATGACCTTGACCTGTCTCCCGGCTCCACTAATGTCCGACGCTGCAAGGTTAATAGCCGCTGCAAGAGTCGGAAAATCCGACTCTCCATTCACGGCTTCAGGTAAAATCACCCCAACGCAGAAGGAATCACCACACCCATTACCAACCTCATCCTCATCACAAGCAATATTAAACAACAAAAAACACACTATAGCCAAAGCGGCTACAAAGCAGCTTATTCTTACCACTAAATTACTCTTTTACTGAGAAGGACAAGCCGGGACCTCAGTGCCGTCTATATCAACTGGCGTAGTATCTCTACCACCCATTTGGTTATACTCAAAAACAGCATAGAAAGCACTGGTCAGATCTCCATTCTCATCAAACTCTATCGCACCTGAGAACCCGTCGTAGTCAATATCATTATTGGTATCATCCCCATCCGTCAGAAGTGCAGCACAGTCTTCATAAGTAGTGCATTTCTGTCCACTTCCGGAAACATCTTCTCGGGAAACTTTTCTCATTTCAGAAACGTATTCAGCTGGTTCGTTACTGCCTGCGGACAAAGAAGCAAGGGCAAGAAGCACTACGGCGTCGTACGTGTTACTTGTAAAACTGAACTCCGTCACTTCTGAATCAAAAGCAGACAACCTTGTTTCAAAAGATTCAGACCTGCATGGGTTCGCAACAGCCTGCACTGCCGTGATCCCATTGGTTGACCCTACTAAAGTAGCATCACCACCACTTACTCGCGCATCTATGTTTGGATGCGCATACCCATCCCCCACATAGTATCTGAGGTCCCCTCCTGGATTTGGGATATTTGACCTTATCATTTCTCTCAGTATTTGATCCCCCTCATCAAAAACGAGCAGGATAACAGCTTCAGTATTGCTATCAACCTCCTCTTCAATCGCCATGATCAGACCCGAGACGGTAGCATCAATGTTAGCATCATCTAACATCTCATGGTTATAAGATACTTCTTCTATGCTTATGGTTTTACCGGTAACCTCCATTGCTGCAGTCTTTATCTCTGCTGACAATCTCGTTCCCCAGTTGTCATCACGATAGACGATCACCACATCAATTTGGTTTTGAGAAAAATCACTAGCTAAAGTATTTGCTACTATCGGTCCCTGTTTAACATCCGAAGGGTTGGTTCTGTAATAATAAGGAGACCCGCCTCTTCTCATTACAAAAGCCTCATTGTACTCAGTCAGACTTGGAGATGAATTAGCAGGGGATATCATAACTACCTCGTTTCCGGTCACCCTGTCTATCATACCAAGCGAAACTGTAGAGGCCCAGGCCCCCACTATGCCATGAACGCCCATGTCTAAAAGTTCCTGTGCAGCGGTATCAGCTTGCTCGGGATCACCACCACTATCTCTAAAAATAATTTTAATATTTCCGCCAGCCTGATTAATATCTGACGCAGCCAGCCTCGCAGCTGCTTGCATTGGTACTGCGTTAGAAGATGCAGAACCGGTCTCAGGAAAAATAGCTCCTATACAGAAAGAATCTCCACACTCATTATTGCTGCCACCGCCGTTATCATCGTCATCACAACTGATGTTGAACAGTAACAACCCCCCTAAAACCAGGAATGAAACAACCAGAAAACTTAACTTTCTCATCATTAGAATTACTCCTCCTTAGTTAGGTATAGATATGCTGTAAGCTATGACATACTTGTTCGTCAGTGTAATGGTATCATCACTACACAGACATATCAAGCACGATTTAAAAGTCTAAATAAGTAATTTGGAAATGCAAAAGAACACAATACTGAGCAACAACGGCCATTAGCTTGAGAATTTTTAAGCCCCGCAGTTAAGACGCACAGTCAATTAGTACCGATCAGCTCAACACCTTACGGTGCTTACACCTTCGGCCTATCAACCTTGTGATCTTCAAGGGACTTTAAGGAAGCTAATGCTTCGGGAAAATTAATCTTGGGAGAGGCTTCCCGCTTAGATGCTTTCAGCGGTTATCCCTTCCGAGCATAACTACCCAGCGCTGCGGCTGGCGCCACAACTGGTACACTAGAGGCTCGTCCATTCAGGTCCTTTCGTACTATGAACAGGTTCCCTCAATTTTCCTACGCCCGCTACAGATAGG
>CAZUNK010000127.1:0-4727 GCA_964622285.1 uncultured Spirochaetia bacterium | reverse complement strand
GTTGAACTGATCTATTGTTTTCTGATCGTGCTTGCCGTAAATCATCTCTGTATTTTAGAATTATTAATGATATAATCTCCCTAAAATCTATTCAATGCTCAGGAGGTAGTAAAATGGCATTATGGTTTGATGAAAAAGCACCTGATATGGCAAAGGGGTGGTGGGAATTTTACAATTCATGTGAGGGAGAGGGCAAATTAGACCAAAAAACAAAAGCAATGATAGCTCTTGCCGTTGCCATCCACGGCAGATGTTCTCACTGCACTGGTTCAAGAATAAAAAAAGCCCTGGAAGCAGGTTTCAGTAAAGAAGAGATCGCTGAAGCAATAATGGAAGTGGCTCTGGTAGCATCCGGCACTGAACTTTTTTGGGCAAAGGATATTTACGATAAATATCTGCTTGATGAAAACAAGTAACGGCAGAAGATGCCAGTGATAACTTCAGACTCAGCGTCAGAGTCCTACACCAAACTCAAAACGAGACATCGAGAGACTAGGAAGAACCAGGAAAAAAATCTGGCCATTCGGGTTCATCGCTCCTTGAGTTGGCTTAAGCGTGCAGCAGATTGCAAGGATTCTGACGGCAAGTTGATTTTTTTGTGGATCGCTTTTAATGCAGCATATGCGAAGGACTCCAGTCCAGAACAGTACAACAAGCAAAACAATGAGAACAAAGTATATAAGCGTTTTTTCAAGAAACTGTGTGGACTGGACAAGGGAAGTCAGATTAACATCCTGATCCAGCGCGAGTTTGCCAGAAGCATCAAAGCACTACTGAATAACCAGTACATCAGCCCTGATTATTGGAAATACCAGCGGGGCAATATCAAAGAAGGTACATGGGAGTCCCGTTTCTACAGCCAGAATAATGGAGCAGACGATCTGAAAGCCCAGTCCACCACCGACTTTCTTTCTCTCGTTTTCTCAAGAATTTATGTGCTGCGCAACCAGCTAGTGCATGGCGGATCCACCTGGGACGGCAAGGTCAACCGTGAACAAATCAGGGACTGCGCCCAATTCATGGAGAAATTCGTGACCGCCATGCTGGAGATCCTGGTAGAGGAGAAAGAATTCAAGTGGGACCCCGCACCCTACCCGGTAATGAACAAGGAAAAATAAACAGGAATAACTCATAGAAAGCAGAAATCAAACCAGCGTTCCAGCAAAGCCACTCTAACTAAAGACGGTAACCTGCACCTGCTGACTACTCTATGTCAATAACAATAAACTCTCTCACGCCCCCGGGAGTTTTTACATGAACATCGTCACCTATTTCTTTACCGATCATAGAGCGTCCCAGGGGAGATGTAATGGAGATTTTGCCAGCGTTCGGGTCCGATTCATCTGCACCCACTAGTTGATATTTGCTTTGTTCCCCCGTCTCAACAGATTCAATCACCACGCTCAAACCAAACACAACTCTGTCCTTGTTAGGTATGCGGCTTGGGTCAATAACCTCCGCAAGGGCCAGTTTTGTCTCAATTTCTCGTATCCTGCCTTCAACAAAGGACTGCTTGTCCTTGGCCGTTTCGTACTCCGCGTTCTCAGAAAGGTCTCCCAGTGATCTGGCATACTCAATTGCTTTAATGACCTCATGTCTGTCAACTGTTTTTAGTTGTTGCAGTTCGGTCTGCAGATTCTTATAACCTTCCGGCGTCATTGGCACTTTACTTCCCGACATATGTTGTCCTCCACTAACTAAATTTATAATCTTGAATTGCTTTTACTTTAAAACCACGGTTTTTTAGAACTTCTATTGCTCCCACACCCGCCTTGGCAGCTGCCACTGTCGTAAAATACGGCACTTTGTACATAAGAGCAGTTCTTCTGATTGAAAGGGACTGTGCCACCTCTTTTTCCCCAAAGGTCGTATTGACCACCAGTTGGATGTCTCCATTCTTGAGGTGATCAACAACGTCAGGTCTGCCTTCCGCCACTTTGTTTATTTTTTCGTTTTCTATGGAGTTGCTCAAAAGAAATGCAGAGGTGCCTTTTGTACACATGAGTTTAAAACCCATTTTATGCAACTTCCTTGATATATCCAAAACAAGGTCGCTTTTATCATCGTCCTTAACGCTTATAAACGCTGAACCACTCAGAGGAAGAGCGTTTCCAGCTGCCATTTGAGACTTTGAAAAAGCCCCGTTCAGGTCATCGTCAATACCCATGACCTCGCCTGTGGACACCATCTCAGGACCCAGAATTGAATCAACTCCGGGAAATCTTACAAAAGGAAACACAGACTCCTTAACAGAGTAATGACGCGGAACAATCTCCTTTGTAAAACCAAGGTCTTCCAAATGTCTGCCCATCATGACCTTTGTTCCTATGTTCACAAGTGGAACTCCTATGGCTTTGCTTATAAACGGTATAGTTCTGCTCGCCCGTGGATTTACTTCAATTAAATAAACAAGTCCGTCCTTTATTGCAAATTGAACATTAACAAGTCCCTTGACTTTCAGTGCAAGCGCAAGTTCCTTTGTTTGTCTTCTGATCTCATCAAGGATCTTATCTTCAATTGAAAATGGAGGCAGGACCATAGCACTGTCCCCTGAGTGTATACCAGCCTCCTCTATATGCTCTAATATCCCTCCGATAACAACCGACCTGCCGTCCGATACCGCATCCACGTCCACCTCTTTGGCCCCGTTTAAAAACTCATCTATAAGCACCGGGTGATTTTGCGACACCTGAACTGCTTCCTTTATATACTTTTTAAGAGCATCTATTCCATATACAACCTCCATTGCTCTGCCACCAAGCACGTAAGATGGTCTGACGATCACCGGATATCCGATCTTCTCAGCTATCTCTACAGCTTCTTTTTCACTTCTTGCTATTCCATTCTTAGGTTGCCTTAACTGCAATTTCTGAACCACCTCTCTGAATCTCTCGCGGTCCTCGGCAAGATCAATACTGTCAGGAGATGTACCAACAACTTTTACTCCTCTTTGCTCAAGGGGCAGAGCAAGCTTCAGAGGAGTCTGCCCTCCGAGCTGAACTATAACGCCCTCGGGACTCTCTCTTTTCAGGATCTCAAGAGTGTCTTCAAGTGTAAGAGGTTCAAAGTAAAGCCTGTCAGACGTATCATAATCCGTGCTGACAGTCTCTGGATTGCAGTTCACCATTATTGACTCGTACCCTTCCTCTTTCAGTGCAAAAGAGGCATGAACGCAGCAGTAGTCAAATTCTATGCCCTGTCCTATGCGATTTGGACCACATCCAAATATTACCACGCTCTTGCTGTCCGTTGGATCAGCTTCGCTTTCGGATTCGTACGTGGAATAAAGATAAGGGGTATACGCTTCAAACTCAGCGGCACAAGTATCTACCATTTTGTACACAGGTTTGATATTAAAACGCTTTCTTACTTTCCTGACTTCATCTTCCGAGCTGCCTGTACAGTCAGCTATGCGAACGTCTGAGTACCCCAGCTGCTTTGCATCCCTTAACAGGTCCTCATCAATATCACCGGGTCCTGAGTTCTTGAGCTGCGTTTCAAAATCAATGAGCTGCTTCACGTTATATAAAAACCAGCGGTCTATCTTGCTCAGGCTGTACACTTCCTCAAGATTCATACCCTGCCTGAAAGCATCAGCTATAAACCACAGCCTGTCAGCACCAGGGGTCCTTAGCTTTTCCTTTATTACCTCCGAATCAGAGGATCTGGGTTCAAATCCATAAGAATCAATCTCAAGCGACCTTATTGCCTTTTGAAGGGACTCCTTGAAAGTTCTTCCAATGGACATAACCTCTCCAACTGACTTCATCATCGTGGTAAGAGTTGGGTCGGCCTGTGGAAATTTCTCAAATGTAAACCTTGGTATTTTTACAACCACATAATCAATCGTCGGCTCAAATGAAGCCGGGGTGTACTTTGTAATATCATTTGATATTTCATCAAGTGTATAGCCAATTGCCAGTTTTGCTGCTATTTTGGCTATTGGAAAACCCGTGGCTTTTGAAGCAAGAGCAGAACTCCGCGATACTCTGGGGTTCATCTCAATTACGACTAATTCTCCATTTTCAGGATTGACGGCAAACTGAATATTAGAACCACCTGTATCCACCCCTATCTCTCTTATTATTAACACGGATGCATCCCTTAACTTCTGATACTCCTTGTCGGTAAGGGTTTGAGCGGGGGCAACGGTTATACTGTCGCCCGTGTGAACTCCCATTGGATCAAAATTCTCAATTGCGCATATAATTACCACGTTATCCCTACAGTCCCTCATAACCTCATATTCAAACTCCTTCCAACCTATTACGGACTGTTCCACCAGAATTTCCGATACAGGGCTCATTTCCAAACCAAGCTTTGCCTGCTCGGCAAACTCTTCTCTGTTGTAGGCGATGCTTCCTCCAGTTCCTCCCAAGGTAAACGATGGTCTTATTATTATTGGATAGCCTATCTCCTTTGATATTGCCCAGGCTTCATCCATATTATGAGCAACGCCGCTTCTTGGAACATTCAGTCCGATCTTCAGCATTGCGTCTTTAAAAAGCTCCCTGTTCTCCGCTTTTTTTATTGCATTTAACTTTGCTCCAATAAGTTCAACGTTGTTTCTTTCCAGTACGCCTGACTCTGCCAGATCAACCGCAACGTTCAGTGCGGTTTGTCCTCCAAGAGTGGGAAGAAGTGCATCAGGTTTCTCAATCTCTATTATTTTTTCAACTACTTCCGGCACAATGGGTTCAATGTAGGTCCTATCAGCAAGAGTTGGG
>CAZUNK010000126.1:0-7897 GCA_964622285.1 uncultured Spirochaetia bacterium | reverse complement strand
CAGCAGACCTGCAGTAACCCATGTAATCAGAATCAGAAATAAATATGCAGGAATGAACTTTTAAGGGAACTGTCTGGGAACTTTATCCCAGCAGTTTGGCAACTTCTCTGGTTACTTCGTCAATCCTTATCTTTTTTGACACGCCGGTAACTCTGTCTTTCAGTTCCACTTCTTCATTTTCAAGAGTTCTGGAACCAACTATTACCTGTATGGGAATGCCTATCAAGTCGGCGTCTTTGAACTTAACTCCGGCGCTTTCATCACGGTCGTCAATAAGTACCTGCGTTCCGTTATCGTTCAGATTTTCGTAAATTCTTTCAGATACCGACTTTACTTCTTTGTTCTTTAAGTTGGTTGGAATGACGGATGCCTCAAAAGGTGCAACCGGATGGGGGATCTTAATTCCCTCTCCGTCGTTTCCCTGTTCAATTGCCGCAGCTACCGTTCTTCCAATCCCTATTCCGTAACAGCCCATAATAAAAGGCTTTTCTCTGCCGTCCACGTCTGAAAAAGTAGCGTTCATGGTTTCGCTGTACTTGGTTCCGAGCTTAAACACGTGTCCTACTTCAATGCCTCTTGTTGACCTGAGAACGCCGCTTCGTGACACGGGGCATTTATCGCCGTCCTTTGCAAGGCGGATGTCGGCGTATATGTCCGCTTCAAAGTCCCTGCCGGCACTGACGCCCTTTAAATGCTTATCAGCGCTGTTTGCGCCGGTAACGGCGTTTTGAACGTTTCTGATGGACCTGTCCGCTATGATCCTTATCTTTTTTTTCATTCCAACGGGGCCGCTGAACCCGAGCGGTCCGCCCGTGGTAGTTTTTATGACCTCCGGAGTTGCCAGTTCCACGAATTCTGCTCCGGCGGTTTTCTTCAGCTTTGCCAGGCTGAGGTCCGCATCCCCCTTAACCAGAGCCGCGATTATTTCTCTTTCGGTTTTTATGATCAGGGTCTTTATCAGTCTGTCGGTGGTAACGCTCAGGTAATCGGCAACTTCCTCGACCGTTTTCATATCCGGCGTGCTGACCTCGGTCAGAGGTTCCTTGTCCTTACCAGGCCTCTCGCGTTCTTTTTCATCCTCAGCGATGCCGATCTCGGCAAGTTCGAGATTGGCCGCGTAGTCCCCTCCGGTTGAGCTCATGATCACGTCTTCACCCGTTGGCGCCAGGACCATGAACTCGTGAGAGAAGTTTCCCCCTATATTGCCGGTGTCGGCAAGAACCGCCTTGAACTCAAGGCCGCATCTTTCAAATATCCTGCTGTACGCTTCATACATGAGACTGTAGGACCTGTCCGCTCCCTCGTCCGTGGCGTCAAAGCTGTAGGCGTCCTTCATGATGAACTCTCTTGCTCTCATTACTCCAAACCGCGGCCTTATCTCGTCCCTGAACTTTGTCTGGATCTGGTAAAGGTTTACCGGCAGCTGTTTATAGGAACGAACGTCTTTTCTGACAATATCGGTGATTATTTCCTCGTGAGTGGGTCCCAGACAGAAATCCCTCTCTGCCCGGTCTTTGAACCTCAGAAGCTCTTTTCCGTAGTAGTCCCATCTTCTGCTTTCTTTCCAAAGCTCGGCCGGTGAGACAAGGGGCATAAGAAGTTCAATTGCTCCCGCTCTGTTCATCTCCTCGCGGACTATGTTCTCCACTTTTCTTATGCACCTGAGACCAAGGGGCAGGTAGTCATATATGCCGGCTGCGAGCTTTCTTATCATGCCGGCCCGTATCATGAGTTTATGACTTATTATCTCCGCGTCGGCGGGGTCTTCCTTCAAGGTTGGTATGAAGTACCGGGACATTCTCACAGCGTATCTCCTAAGGGCGTATAACCTACTTGGTTTTATGTTTTAATTCAATTATTATCATAAGCTGTGCTGCATCAAAAAGCAGCGGTACTTTAATTCATCCATCTTAATTGATAGGATCATATATATGAGCTCAGAGAAAACGCCGCTTCACTTTGATTTCAGGTATCCCGCGGTTGAAGACCTGAGGAAAAAAGCGGCGAAAAGAATTCCCAGGTTCGCGTTTGAATATCTGGACGGTGGCTGCAACGAGGAGGTCAACCTCAGGAAAAACATCTCAGATATACAGAAAGTGGAGCTCACTCCCTTGTACCTTAATGAGTACAGGGGGGCGGATATGAGCACTGAGCTGTTCGGGGTTACCTACGATGCTCCTTTTGGCATGGCGCCCGTTGGACTTCAGGGGCTTATCTGGCCTGGCTCTGCGGACATGCTGGCAAAAGCGGCTTATGACCATAATGTGCCGTTTGTTCTGAGCACCGTGAGCACAAGCAGCATAGAGAGGATAGGGGAGATCACCGAAGGTGGGTTCTGGTTTCAGCTGTACCATCCGGCCGAGGACAAGGTAAGGGACAGTCTTATGGAAAGGGCAAAGGACGCGGGATGCAGGGTGCTTGTGCTGCTGTGCGACGTTCCCACTTTCGGGTACAGGCCCAGGGACATAAGGAACGGGCTTTCCATGCCTCCCAGAATGACGATAAAGAACATCGTTCAGATGATAAGCAGACCCGTATGGGCGATCAATACTCTTATACATGGTCAGCCAAAATTTGAAAGCCTGACCCCCTACATGCCGGAAGGTCTTGATCTGAAAGCCCTGGGACAGTTCATGAACTCTACCTTCTCCGGAAGAGTGAGCGAGGAAAGGGTGGCACGTATTCGTGACAGATGGAAAGAAAAGCTGGTTCTCAAGGGAGTTGCGAGCCAGCAGGACGCTGAAAAAGCCGTCCAGCTGGGCTTTGACGGGATCATAGTTTCAAATCATGGAGGCAGGCAGCTGGATGCGGGGCAGTCAACTATAGAGGCTTTAAGGTCAATATCCTCCAGGTATAAAAACAGGATAAAGATCATGATGGACGGAGGTATAAGGTCAGGTCCGGATATCGTAAGAAGTCTTGCCTGCGGCGCGGACTTTACGTTTTTAGGAAGGGCTTTTATGTACGGAGCAGGGGCACTTGGCACAAAAGGAGGAGAGCATACCGCCTCTGCTCTGAAGATGCAGATCCAGCAGGTGATGGAGCAGATAGGCTGCGAAAAGATCTCCAGCTGCCCGGATCATCTGGTCAGAGGAGCTGAGTCCTGAATCTATCCGGACTTTTCGTTCCTACTGAGCAGCCTGGCAATCTCTTTTTTCATTTCATCGTTTTCAGATATCAACCTGCTGAGTTTGCCGGTTATCTGATCAACGTTTACCTTGAGCACCCCGCTGATCTCTTTTAACAGCTTTTCCTTCTCCTGGAGCTTATCCCATTCCTGCTTGCTTAATGGCTTCATTTGATTTACTCTTCTTTTAAATAAGTATAATGATTAATACATTAAATCAACATAGCTGCACAGTGAAATACTTTATACCTCCTTTTTTATGGGCTCATAGGGAACTGATATGCTAACTGTGATCGTTATTGCGCTTATTGCGGGCGTTATATGTCAGATAGTTGCCGTCTGGACGAGCATCCCGAGCATCGTGTACCTGCTGCTGTTTGGAATACTGCTTGGACCGGAGCTGCTGGGGGTCGTTGATCCCGCGATATTTGGCCACGGCCTTGAAACTTTAATAAAGATATTCGTTGCGGTTATTTTATTTGAAGCGGGACTGAACCTTGAAAAGGACGAGATAAGGCGTCAGGGCTCCGTTGTACTTGCGCTGGTTACCGTGGGTGCGGTGGTTACGATGTTCGGAGCGGCTTTTTTCGCCAGGGTGATAGGTGATTTTGCGCTTCCGCAGGCGCTGCTTTTCGGCTCTCTTGTGGTCGTTACCGGTCCCACCGTGATCCAGCCTTTGATGAGAAGGATCCACGTTAAGTCAAACCTGAGGAATATTCTTGAGCAGGAGGGGGTGTTTATTGATCCGGTCGGGGTTATTATGGCGGTTTTTGTCTTTGACGTTATTCTGCAGATGAGCCACTCAGGCCAGTTTTTCTTTGTTGACTTTCAGAAAGTGTTTCTGATGTTCGGCTCCGGACTGGTCATAGGGCTGTTTGGAGGATATGTAATAGGTCTGCTCATAAAGAACTTCACAACGCAGATAGAAGATAACCAGGACCATTTTGTGCTTGCCGCTGCTCTTGTTATCTATGCCGTTTCCGAGACTTTACTGATTGAATCAGGACTGATGGCCGCGGTCACTTCAGGTGTGGTGGTGGGAAATATGGACATTCCCAACAAGCAGAACATGAGAAAGTTCAAAAGCAAGATAGCCGTCCTTTTCATATCGCTGCTTTTTATTTTACTTTCTGCAAGCATTGAGCTGTCCTATATATATGAAATGGGATACAAAGGTCTGCTGATAGTTCTGGCTTTAATGTTCGTTGTAAGACCCGTGACGGTTTTCATCTCATCCTTTCATTCAGGATTAAAGACAAATGACAAGATATTTCTGTCCTATATATCTCCAAGGGGGATCGTTGCTGCATCCATTGCCTCGCTGATAGGTATAGAGCTGAAAAAAGAAGGCATTCCGGGAGGTGAACTGATACCTGGGCTGGTGTTTCTGACCATTGCAGTGACGGTGGTTTTTCAGGGAATTACCGCAAGGAAAGTGGCCGAGCTGCTTAAGGTAAGGGTGGATACAAGAAGGGTGGTGATCATAGGTGCTAACGTTTTTGGAAAACTTGTGGGTAAGCTGCTGCTTAAGCACAATAAAGAGATATGTTTTATGGATACAAATGAAACGCTGGTACAGATCGCTCAGAAAGAGGGATTTGAAGCGGTTGAAGGAAGCGCCATTGATATAGACCAGCTGGAGAAGACCGGCATTGACACCGCAGAGGGAGTTATAGCGATGACAACGAGCAATAAAGTGAACCTCTTTGTCAACAAGCTGGCAAAGGTTGACTTTGACCTTAAGAATGTGCTGTCGGTGGTAAATGGAAGCAAGGACAAGCATGGGAAGATGGCTTCAAAACTGGACGTGGACATAGCTTTTGGCAAGCCTCTGAACCTCTATGACATAGACGCCAATATTTTAAGAAAGCACTACATAGTTGTTTCGATCAGGCTGAGCGAGGAATCAAACATTGGTGCGTTTTACAGTCTGTTTGAAAAGGAACATATTGTGCCGCTTATCTACAGGAAGGATCAGGTAAGTCCCGCCCGGATATACAGAAAAGGTACAAAGCTGAACAAAGGGGGAGAGATAACGCTTGTGGATTTTGATCCGTCCCTGACCGATCTGCAGTCCATTCAGTATCAGGAAAAAGAGATCATAGAGGTCTGATAACGGGTCAGCAGCACAAAAGCGCACTTACTGAAATGAAAAAATTTGAAGAGAACCTGGATGAATTAAAAAAGATAGTTTCTGAACTTGAATCGGGCAATGCCTCGCTTAATGAGTCGCTCAAACAGTTTGAGAAAGGAATAAGTCTCATTAAAGACTGCGATGGTCAGCTTCGGGAGTTTCAAAAGAAAGTCTCACTCCTGGTAAAGAGCAGTGACGGCAGAATAGATATTAAAGACTTTGAAGTTGATCAGGGATAATGGCCCGTGATATTGAAAACTATTTTTCCGGTAAAAAGGAGCTGATAGACTCTGCTCTTGAGCGTATTTTCTCCCCTGAGCGTAACGGTCACACAAAACTCGGCGTATCAATGCGGTACAGCATACTGGCCGGGGGTAAAAGAATAAGGCCCATTCTCTGCCTTGCCTGCTGCGAAACCTTTGATGGTGATCTTAAAAAGGCGCTGCCTGTTGCCTGCGCAATAGAGATGGTACATACCTACTCCCTTATCCATGACGACCTTCCCTCAATGGACAACGACGATATGAGAAGAGGGGTTCCTACGAACCATAAGGTCTACGGTGACGCCACTGCTATACTTGCAGGGGACGCCCTTCTTACCGATGCGTTCAATCTGATCGTGAGAGAGGGCAGAAAAGCGGGCATTAAAGATGCAACTCTGCTTGATATTATTGACAACCTCTCCCGTGCGGCAGGTTCGGACGGAATGATACAGGGACAGATGATAGACGTGGAAGCTCAGGGCAGTGATGATATAAAGCTGGAAAAAATAAAACGCATTCACTCCCTCAAGACGGGTAAACTGATAGAGGCATCGGTGATATCAGGAGCTTTAGTGGGCGGGGCGGGCGGTTCTGATCTGAAAAACCTCAGGGACTATTCCAGCAGCATTGGTCTTGCTTACCAGATTATAGATGACCTGATCGACGATGCAGATGACCTTGTGACCGGTAAGACAAAGGGGTCTGACGCTAAGAACGATAAACCTACTTTTAACAGGGACAAGGCATCTGAGAAGCTGGTGGCGGAATTAACGGATAAAGCAACCCTGTCCCTGAAAAAAATAAGCAGGGACACGCTCATACTTGAAAAACTTACCAGGTACCTTGAAAGCAGGATCTGCTGAATCGGCTCTTTCTGAGCTGGATGGAGGGAAACCAGGCTCCGCCTTTGATTCAGTGTCTGACTTCTGAATGACCTACTTTACTTCCTTGCCCCAGTCCGAGAGGAACTTTTCAAGCCCGATGTCAGTTAAAGGATGTTTATAAAGCTGGCTGAAAACTTTATACGGCATTGTTACCACGTCCGCTCCGATCAGCGCTGATTCTGCAACGTGCATTGGATGTCTTATGCTTGCAACAAGTATCTCAGTGTGAAAGTCGTAGTTGTCGTATATGGTGGCAATGTCCTCTATAAGTTCCATGCCCGAGGATGAAACGTCGTCCAGGCGACCGACGAAAGGGCTTACGTACTTTGCTCCGGCTTTGGCCGCAAGTATGGCCTGGGAGGCTGAAAATACCAGGGTCACATTCACGTTGATCCCCTTATCTGACAGATGCCTTGTGGCTTTTATTCCGTCTTCGGTCAGCGGCATTTTTACCACGACGTGCTTATGGAGTTTTGCCAGAGTTCCGGCTTCTTTTATCATCTTATCAAATTCGGTGCTGATCACTTCAGCGCTTACCGGGCCGTTCACTATATCGCAGATCTCCACCACCAGGTCTTTAAATTCCTTCTGCTCTCCCTCTCTGGACACAAGGGAAGGATTTGTCGTTACTCCGTCAAGTACGCCGCTTGAGGCGGCTTTTTTTATCTCACTGACGTTGGCGGAATCAAGAAAAAATTTCATGTTGCTCTCCTTGTTGAATATCTTAAGAAATGGAATTATATATGATACTTGACAAAACATACATAGACATAGATACTAAATCTCTGTTTTTCAGGATTTTACAGAGGAAATTATGGGATTAAGAAAAGAATCAGCCATAAAGAAACAGCGGCAGAGCATTAAACGCAAGGCACGCAACGGCTTTGTTAAAGCTACTTTGAAAACAAAGACAAAATCGCTGCTTGGTCTGATCAAAGAGAAAGATACGGAAAAAGCAGTTGAACAGTTGAAAGACGTTGTTTCTGCTTTTGACAAGGCTGCTACCAAGGGCGTTGTTCATAAAAAGAACGCATCCAGGAATGTTGCCAGGCTTTCAAAAAAAGTTCACGATATGCAGACGGTCAGCTAGCAATTAGAGAACCCAGATGTGCATAGTGGCCCCCCCCCCAACTGATATCTACACAGACCAGAATTTAGGATACTCTGGCTTATCAAGGAAATGAGATAAACATAAGTCAGTTAATCACGGAGTAGGTGAATACATTAAAGAACAGGCTCACACAAACGGAGTGGAAAGTTTTAATACAAAGAATTGACGGGTTAGTAGATTTAGTTGTATAATATAGGTGTGAGTGGCTTAAGACAAACAAGTGAAGATTATAGCCCTTTTAGTAGCCACTATGGAGAAAGGGAGGAAAACTCTATGGCTGAATATGCAGAATTAAGAGAAATTATTAAAGAAGTTAAAACTGATATAAGTGATTTTAGAAAAGAAATTAAAACTGATATAAGTGATTTTAGAAAAGAA